>JAICQL010000371.1 GCA_025937895.1 Polyangiaceae bacterium
CTGGGCGTGCCCGTGAGCGCGGGGCTACCGATCGGACACGCTAGCGTCAATCGCTGCCTGCCGCTCGGTCTCCCCGCGCAGCTCGCCCGAGGCGAGCTGCGGCTCAGTGCTTCTTAGAACGGCGCGAGACGTTCGGCTTGCGATGCACGCCAGTGTCCGCGGCGGCGCGAGCTCGCTTGCGCGGCCGCTTGCGCTTGCCGGGCTGGGACCCCGAGGCACCCGGGGTGAGCGGCGGCGGCCGCAGGCGCAGCCCAGGACCCGCCGCCTCCGCGTAGGACAACATGCCGCGCTCATCCACCGTGGTCACCGGATCCACCTCGTCCTCGTCCTCCTCGAGGTCGATGTCCACATCCAGATCGTCACCGGCACCACCAGCGCTCGCCTCGTCGAACGCTGCGTCGACGTCGTCATCCAGCGAGAGGTCCTCATCGCGGACCTCCTCGTCGTCATCCTGCTCGAAGGACTCGCTCTCCATCCTGCCCGAACCCAGCATGCCGCCGCGATCGGGGGAGCTCGGGGGCGGCGGTACCATGCCGCTGCTGGCCGCCGGCGGGGCCGAGCGGCGGCGCGGCGTGGCGCCCGCGGCAGCCGGGCCACGGCGGTAGGGCATGGCTCGCTTCGCCAGCATCACGCCCTCCTTGGCCTCGGTGTCACCCGGCTTCATGCGCAGCACGCGGCGCCAGGCGTCCGCCGTCTCCCGCGCGTCCTTGAGCTTGTCCCGCCAGATCAATGCCACCCGCCGCGCGAGCTCTGCCCGGGCATTGGGATCGCGCCCGCGCAGGATCTGGTTCTCATACAGCTGCACCAGGCCGCGATAGTCGCCCAGCTCCGCGTAGAGCGCCTCCAGCTGGCGCAGGATCGACTCGTCACCCGGGGCCAGCTCGTGCAGGCGCTTCAGATCATCGGCGCAGCCCGCCGCGTTGTTCAGGTACGTCTTGCGGATCGTGGCGCGCGCCGAGAGCAACTGCCGCACGGAGGGCACATCGAACACCTCCTCCAGCGCCAGGGTGAGCACGCCCTCCGCCTGGCGATGATCGCCGAGGTCCAACGCGAGCTCATTCAAGCTCTGCAGCACCTGCGCGTCCACCTGCGTCACCAGCGCGTCTGCCAGCCAGGCAAACGCCTTCTCGTGCGCGCCCAGGTCGCGGTGCGCGAGCAGCGCGGCGCGGCACAGCAGCGCGCTGCGGGCGCCGGCGCTCACGCCTGGGCCCTGCCCGCCCGCTGCCAGCGCGTCCGCCAGCACCACGCGCAGGGTCGTGTCGCGATTGCCACGGCCTGCGTCCGAAGCACGAGCGGCCTTCTCCAGAATTTCCAGGCCGCCCTCCGGCACGCCGTCGTTCAGCGCCTCATCGAAGAAGCGCCGGGCACGCTTGAGGTCGCCCTGCTCGGAGGCGATCTGCGCTGCACGGCTCAGCGCGAACAGGCGCTCGGTCATGCCCTTGCAGCGATCCGTCTGACGCTCGTAGACGTCGATCTTGTGCTCGGCGTTGTCCGCCAGCGTTGCCAGGCGCTGCAACAGCGGCTCCACCCGATCGGGCGCCACGCTGCCCAGCGCGCGCTCGCCGTGCACGATGGCCTGCGCGGGATCTTGTCCGCACATGACCAGGACCTCTGCCTGGCGCACCATCTCTTCCGCGCGCGCCACGCCGGAGAGCTCACGCACCTTGAGCTCCAGCGCCATGTTGAGCACATCGAGATCGCGAGTCTTGATCGCCACCCGCTCCAGGGGCTCGGCGAGGTCCACGTCGGCCGAGCGCGTGCGCGCCAGCTCCCGGGCCACGGCCACGATCTTCTCGTCCTCACCCGCGGCCACCAGGCGCGTGAAAGCACCATGCAACGCATGCGCGCGCCGCGGGCTGCCCGTCTCGGGCGCGTACCACTGCACCAGCTTCTCCGCGGCGAGCACTGGCTTCTTCAGGTCATCTGCCAGCGAGACGTACTGCTGGCGGCAACCCTCGTCACCACGATCGGCAATCTGCTCCAGGTAACGCAGCGCCTCGTCGCTGCGCTCCAGGCGCTCGTGCAGCACCGCCGCCAGGCGGCGCGTCATCACGCTGACCTCTTCCTCGTCGCCCTCGATGGCGATCAGGCTCTGCAGATGACGCGCGAGCAGACCCCAGTTCTCGGAGCGCTCGGACAGCTCACAGATGCGCTGCACGGCATCGAAGTCATTAGGATCCGTGGCGTGCACGATCTGCAGCACGCGCAGCGCGCCCTCGACGTCGTTCAGATCACTTTCGTACAGATCGGCCAGGCGCACGCCGAGCTCGGTCTTGTGCTCTGCCGACGTGGCCAGCTCCAGCTGGCGCTCCAGCGCCTCTGCCGCCTTGTCCGGCTTGCCGCGATGCAGCTCAAGCTCGGCCAGCGCAGCCAGCGCGTCCAGGTTCTTGGGGTCCAGCTCGCGCAGGATCGTCTCGTAGCTGCGGACTGCACCGTCCAGATCCTTGAGGCCCTTGTGGCGCAGGTGCGCTTCGCGCAGGAGCAGGGGCACGCGGCGATGCTCATCGCGCAAGCTGATCAAGCGGCGCAAGTAGCCGACGGCCGCCTGCGCGTCCCCGCGGCCCTCGGCGTCGTCCGCCAGCAAGCTCAGCGCCTCGGCGTCGTCTGCCTCCTGCAGCACCAGCTCATAGGAACGGCGAGCAGCGTCGAAATCACCCAGCTCATGGCTCTGGTACTTCGCCGCGCGCTTGCGCAGCGCCACGCGCTTCTGCGTGTCCATGATGCGCGCGGCACGCTCCAGCAGAAACGCGGGCAGCTCGCTGCCGCGGCGGCTCGACGAGAGCTGCTTCTCCACTGCGTCGGCGTACTCGTCGTTGTTCGGATCGAGCTCGGTGGCGCGGTACAGGCTCTGCAATGCGCGCGCCTGGTCACCGGTCTCCGCCAGGTACTCCGACGCCTTGATCAGCAGCGCCGCCTGACGTAGCGGCTGATCGGCGAGCAGCCGCACGCGCTCCGAGTTGGCAGCCACGGCGTTCTCCAGCTGTTGTGCCTGCAGATAGCTCGTCTCCGCCAGCTCCCACAGATCCAGATCATTGCTGACGGAGGCGGCTTCGGAGTACGCCTGAGCGGCGGCGCTCGCGTCATCAGCGTCCAGCCGCAAGGTGCCCAGCCGGGTCAGCAGCTCCACCTTGGCCGTCGGATCTTCGACGCTGTGGATGTTATCCGTGATGACCTGGATGGCCAGATCTTGACGCTCGCCGGACTCGAACAGCTTGACCGCGGTGTCGATCGCCACGTCATCACCCGGGGTGAGCCCCGCGATGCGCGCCCAGGCCTCGCCCGCCGCGACCGGATCTTCCAGCTTGGTCTGGTGCAGCCGCGCCAGGTCCTTCTCGAGCGCGATGCGCGCCTCCAGATCCGATTGCTGATCGGCCTGCGTGCGCAGCAGCTCGGCTACCTCGTGCCAGCGTCCAGCACGCTCTAGCAAGCGGCGCAGCTGACTTGCCGACTCATCCCCCGCCCCCAGATCCGCCAGCTGCCGCCACGCCTGCAAGGCGCCGTCCAGATCCTGCAGCTGCCCCTCGGACAGGCTTGCTACCTCGCGCAGCCAGCTCGCACGCTGCTGGTACGTGACCCCCGTCACCCCCGCTGCAGCCGAGAGCAAGCTGCGCAGCTCGTTGAAGCGGCGCGTACGGCGCAGGAACGTCTGCAGATATTCGATCGCAATCGGCTGCGCCGGCTCCAGCGCGAGCGCTTCCTTGTACTTCTGCGCGGCCTCGTTGCGGCGGTTCTTCTGGATCAAGGCAGCGGCTGCCTGCAACAGCTCGCGCACGGGGCCCGTCGAGTTGCCGAGCATCGTGGCGTCGCTGCGCGGCGGGGCGCCGGATAGCGCAGCCAGGGCACGCTCCTCCTCGTCGAGCTCCGCGTCGGAGTCAGGCGCGCTGCTGCGCGCCGCGAACGGGTTCACATCCTCGGCGCCACTGCGGCGGCTGGCCCTGCCGGAGCGTGCTCGCGCGGCGCTGGACTCGCTGACGGCGCTGGCGGGCGGCGCCTCTTCGTCCGACTCGGAGGGCACTGCCTCCTCCGGTTCGCCCGTGCCCTCCGCCGACTGCAGCAGCTCTCCGGCGACGCTGCTCGCCGACTCCACGAAGGGGCCCGTGGGGTTGTTCTGCACGTAGGCGGCAGCGAAGGGCGCCACCTCTTCCAGCCGACCGAGCTCGGTTCCGTAGTGCAGGGCAAGCTGCACGGCGCGATCGTGCGCTGGTACGAGCTCGAGCGCGCATAGCGAGTAGGCGAGCCCGTGCTCGAGATACTCCTCCGCCAGCAGCACGAACTGCTCGGCGGCTTCTTGCCGGAGCACGGCGTCCACGGGGCGCCCGGAGCGCGCCAGCTCCAGCACCATGCTGCCGAACTGCTGGCGCAACGTGGCGTTGGTCGGATCCAGCTGCAGCGCGCGGCGCAGCGCGCCCGCTCCCCGCTCATCCTCACCCGCGGCGCGGCACACCACCCCCACATCCAGGTACAGCGCCAGCCTGCGCGCGTTGTCGGGCGTGAACGCGCGCACC
>JAICQL010000299.1 GCA_025937895.1 Polyangiaceae bacterium
AAGGAACCGAAATGACTCCATGGTCGACTCGGTCTCTATCGATCCAGGCTGATGTCATCCAAGGGCAGAAGCGCCTCGTCGACGTCTGGCAGTTCGTCCTCGAGCGGTTGTAGGTGTGCCGAAGGCACACTGAAAGCCGCGTTGGGGCCCCGGAGGCGCCGCGCAGTCTGAGCTCCATGCTCTGCCGCTCGCTCTCTGCGGAGGACGGTTCGAATTCATTGCATGGGTGGAGGCGCCGGGAATCGAACCCGGCGTCAACTCCGTGACCCTCCCATCGGCGCAGCCCCCGCATAGCTCTCATCGAGCGCCAGGGTCACGCCCAGCGCCGCCACGCTTAGATGGGCGAGCCGACGACACAATCAACCCTTGTTCCGATCTGGATCATGCTGGGCACGCTCCCTCCTAGTCAACGCGTCAATGATCGTCACCAGGATATGCCCGCTCAGCGAGTGGGCGGATTCGCCTGCTAAGGTTGCGACGGCAGGAAGGGATTTGATACCCGCACCCCTTCCAGCACGGCGCCGTGCTGCAGGTCCTCCGTCCAGAGGACGTCGGAGCCCGCGAGTGCGGCGGCGGCCACGATCATGGCGTCGTAGACGGAGAGCCCAAAGCGCTCGGCTACATGGAGGCCCCGCTCATGTGTCTCGACCGTGACCGGAACAACGGCGACGAGACGGCGCAAGGTGGCGAGAAGCTCATGCGTCTCATCCCATGACAGATGCATCTTGTGCCGCGCCACGTTGGCTAGTTCATTGAGAACCTGGACGCTGATCGTGCCGCCGCGAGCGACGATTCCCTCGGCTCGCGCAGCCTTGTCGGGGTCGGCGGACGCGAGATAGACGAGAACGTTCGTATCGATGAAATTACCGGCCACTCGCTTCATCTCGGTCAAAATGGAAATCGGCTGGCAGCCGGCCTCGGAAGGCGCGCAGGCGTTCGAGCAACGCCTGCCGATCCGGCGTGCGAGAGACCACGAACGCGCGCGCCCCGGCGGCATGGATCTCGATGTCGTCTCCCTCCTTCAGCTCGAGCGCCTCGACGACGGAAGCGGGGAGACGCACCGCCAGGCTGTTGCCCCATTTGGAAACCTGCATGGTGGATATACGCTAGCATAGGGTGTATATCCGCACCAGCTGGTGCCGGGTCGGCGCTGATTTTCAGGCCATTCTGCCTGGCATCGACATCATGCTCGGCCGCTAGTCATCCGAACTGGCGACGCAATCGCGGCGGAGCCATCTTCAGCCGCGAATTGGTGGATACAACGTGCATGGCCTTCCAGAGCGGAAGAGTGGCCGAGAAATCTCGGCCGCATTCCGTCCCTGAACGCCCTCACTGCGCGGGCAAATGCCGCTTCACGATCCCCAATAGCCCCTCATTCTTCCGGCAATTCGCGAAAGCGAACGACGAGAGCACGCGGTCGATGTCATTCTCCGACAGGCCGCGGAAGGCTTGCGCGTAGACTGGTTGCAGGAGGCCGCCGAAGAAGCCGTCGAGGGCGGCCTGGCGGAGGTGGGGGGCGAACTCGCTGGCGGGGAGGTCGGGGTCATTGATGGCTTCGGCGGCGAGCTCGGCGGCTTGGTCGATGAGCTTGGCGACTTCGCCCTTGGGGAGCCAGCCTGCCCAGGCGTCGGTGCCGAGCTTGCGCTTGAGGCCGAGGAGGCGATCGATGCGTTGCATGTATTCGGAGTCTTGGCGGGGCATGACCCAGCCCATGGTGCCGACGTCTTTGTAGGTCCAGAGGGTCCAGTGGGCGGCGTTGCGCTCGAAGACGGTGAGCTGGTCGTCGAGGGCGTGGAGGCGGTCGGGCACTTGCTCGGGGATGCCGTTGTAGACGGAGCCGAACTCGCCGACCCAGAGGGGGACGTCGTGCTGGCGAGTGAAGCGGGTGCCTTCTTGCTGCTCGAAGGATTGCTGTTGTTTCTCGGCGTCCCAGTATTCGTTGCCGGGGCCGCTCCAGGAGGGGAAGGTGCCGGGATAGGGGCCAGGACCAAAGCCGGCGGAGTTGTAGTTGTGGCTGCTGTAGACGAGGTTTTCGGCGAAGGGTGGGTCGAGCTCGGCGAAGCGCTGGGAGTAAAGGTCGCCCTCGAGGAAGAGGATGTGGTCGGGGTCGATCTTGCGGATGGCGCTGGACACGCGGCGGTAGATGGCGTTGAGCGGGGCCCAGTTGGAGCGGTAGCGGTGGACGAAGCGGCCGCGGGGCACGCCCGTGACGGGCTCGTTCATGATGTTGTAGCCGGCGATGGTGGGGTTGCCGTGGTAGCGGCGGGCCAGCTCTTCCCACAGCGCGACGAAGCGGTCCTGGCACTGCTGGTTGGCCCAGAACAGGGCCTGGCGGGAGCCGTTGTCGGAGTGCCAGTCGGGGTTCTGCCAGCCGGGCAGGGCGTGCAGATCGAGGATCACGTACAGCCCCTGCTTCTCGCAGCAGCTGACGGCCTGGGCCAGGCGGGTGAAGCCGGCCTCCAGATACTGGAAGGGCGCGGAGTCGGACTCGAATTGGCGGTAATTGAGGGGCAGGCGCACGGTGTTGCAGCCGAGGCTCTTCAGGAACGCCAGATCCGCTTCGGACAGCATGTGGTCGAGCAGGCGCTCGAAGAAGAAGTGGGCCTTGCTCTCGCCCAGCACGTCGGTCATGGCGGCGCGCACGCCGTGCTCGGAGCCGGGGTAGCCGTTGATGAAGTTTTCCATGTTCATCCAGCCGCCGATGCACACGCCGCGCAGGCGCACCTCGCGCTCTTGACGATCGACAATCTTTCCGGCCCGGACTCGTAGGGGCATGACTGACCTCCGTTTGAGGGCGCGAAGCTAGACCAAACGCTGCAGCGCGCGAAGAGCATGGATTTTGCCCTTCACGGCAACGGCGTGCACTTTCCAGCCGTATTTTCCTGGCTTTGTTACCTGCCAGTAGCGCGCAGGCTTCAGAGCGCGGCTCTCAGGGTGCGGGCGAGCTCTTCCTGCGTGAGCGGGAGTGGATTGCCGATCATGCTGCTGGCTGCCTGTGCGCGGGCCACGAGCTCGGGGATGGCGGCTGGCTGCAGGCCGTAGCTGCCGAGGCGTGGCACCTGCAGCTCTTCCACCAGCTCGCTGAGCCAGCCCACCGCGTCGAGCGGATCGGCGCTGGCGTTGCCCGTGAAGATGCGAGCGACGTCGGCGTAGCGCGCGAGCGAAGGGTGCTGGGGCGCGCGTTCGCGCAGCGCGCGCACGTTGCTCTCCACCACCAGCGGCAAGAGGCGCGCGCACACGGCGCCGTGGGGGGCGAGATAGCGGCCGCCGATCGGGCCCGCAAAGCCGTGTACGGCGCCGAGCTTGGCGTTGGCCAGCGACAGCCCCCCGAGCAAGCTGACCAGCGCCATGTCGTAGCGGGCCGTGCGGTCACTGCCGTCGTGATACGCGCGGCGCAGCGCCCCGGCGGCGCGCTCCAGCCCCTGCCGGCTCAGCGCGTCGGTGATGGGGTTGCTCTTGCACGAGACGTACGGCTCGAGACATTGGGTCAGCGCGTCGAGCCCGGTGGCGGCGGTGAGCGCGGGCGGCATGCTGAGGGTCAGCTCGGGATCGATGAGCGCCAGGCGCGGCAACATCCAGTCGCTGCGCAGGCTCACCTTCACGTGTTGCGTCGGATCGCCGGGAACGGCGGCCGCGAGCACCGCGTTCTTCGTCACCTCGGCGCCCGTGCCGGCGGTGGTGGGGATGGCCACGAAGGGCAGCGAGGGCTCGCGCAGCGGCTGACCGCGGCCGACCACCTCCAGGAAATCGAGCGGATCGCCCGGATTGGCGAGCAGCGCGGCCAGCGCCTTGGCGCCGTCGATCACGCTGCCGCCGCCGAGGCCGACCACGAAATCACAGCCGTGCTCGCGCGCTCCGCTCACCAGCTCGAGCACATCCTCCACCGTGGGCTCACCGCCGATGTGCGCCACGTGTACGCTGCTGCCCGCAGCGCGCAGCAGCTCGCTTGCGGGTTCGCGCAGCCGTTCACTCTGCCCGAGCACCAGGCACGCGCTACGGCCCAGGCCGCGCGCGAGGTTGCTCAGCAGCGACAGCGCGCCGGCACCAAAGACGATCTGGGTGGCGGTCGCGAACTGAAACATCGTGCCTCAGCCGCCGAGGCTCGCTGGCATCTCCCAGCCCTGGTCCGCAGGCGCGAGGTTCTCGTATTGGTGGCTGACTCGGGGGCTCGCCATCATCGGGGCCACCGTGTCTCGCCAGGTCAGATAGTGCTGCGTCTGCTTGTGCGCTGCCGGCGCCTCTGCCGTGCGATACACCTCGATCAGGGCGAAGCGGGTGGGATCATCCTTGCGCTGGATGAAGTCAAAGCGGGCGACCCCCGGCTCTTGCACGCTGGCGCGTGCGTTGGCCAGGGTTGCCTCGCGGAAGGCCGCAACGGCCTCCGCCTTCACGTGTACTTCCACCACCACGATCAGCATGGGCGCCGGAGCTCCAGAGGAGCGTGACGCTTCAGCGCGTCACGCCCGAGCCGGCATATCCCGTCACTGTCTCCCAGGCAATGTTCTGGAGCACCAGCGCCTGCTGATCGGTCAGCTGGGTGTCGGGGTCCACGTAGGTGCCGACGGGGTTGCTCTGAAACATCACCGAGTAGAAGACCAGGCTGATGAAGTACGCCCCGGGCCGGGTGAGGTGAATGTCCGTGCCGTTCGCCTGGAAGATCTGGCCGAAGAAGTCGGTGTAGCCCGGCACGCGCCCGGTCTCGATGGCCTCCTTCAGGTTCACGAGCGCCAGCCCACCGGGGACAATGTACGGCGGCGGAGCGTCGGGCTGCAGGTCCATCAGCTCCAGCACCAGCTCCTCATCATAGGCCAGCTCGTTCATCACGGCCTCGGTCCAGTCACCAGGGGGCTCCGGGGCCCAGTCGCCGCGGGTCCAGTCACCACCGGTGAGGCAGTTGTTGATGTCCAGCGGATCGGGCCACTGCTGATACACCCAGAGCTGCACGTCCGGGTTCTGCGCGAGCGCGTCGCCCCAGGCGAGCGAGAGGTAGCCCGAGTCGCTGTCGGGGCCCGGATCATTGCCGTCGGTGCTGGCGCGGATCTGACAGGGCCAGGCCGGGTAGGGCTGCATCGAGAGGTGATCGAAGGGGCGCGACTGCAGCGCAGTCTGCACGTTCTCCACGCCGAAGCCGCCGGTGGGATTATCCACGTAGATGTACGTGCCGGCGCCCGGGATGGTGTAGCGGTTGAAATCGAGCTGCACGCCGCCGCTCTGCGCCAGCGGCTCCATGTAGTCGACGATCGTGTCGGTCAAGCTGTTGCCGATGTGGATCGACGACTGCACCGGCGGAGGACGGGAGCCGGGGTCGCTGGTATCCGGCAAGCGGAACACTGCTTGCGCCGTGACGCTCGGCAGCGCGCAGTCGCGGCTCGCCACCGTGCGCAGCAGGGTGGTGCGCGCGGGCAGGGTGAAGGCACCGGTATAGGCCGTGCCGTTCAGCTGCGGATCACTGCCGTCCACCGTGTACAGCACGGTCGCGCCGCTCTCGGCCGACAAAGTGACGGTGGGGGGCTCGCTAAAGTCACCGCCGGGCGGTGAGATGGTGGGCGCCGCCGCCAGGTGCCCGGCGGCCACGTCCAGGCCCACGTAGCCATCGTTCGGCAGCGGGCCCTCGAAGAAGGTGGCGGGATCGCCGTCGAGCGCGCGCTCGAAGGTGGTGCCGCTGTCGTCACGCGAGCCATTGGTGCCAAACTGCTCGCCACTGAGCCGCACGTCGCCCGCGTAGAGCTCGAGCTCCGCCAGCACGCCGTACGTCTCCGGCGCGCCGTAGAACTTCACGTAGCGGTACGCCGCGGGCTTGCTGAACGTGAGCTCCACCCACGCGCCCTCGCTCGCGCTGCTGACCACGCCGAGATCCACAAAGTCATTCATGGCGCTGCGATTGGAGCCCATGACCTTGCCACCCACCAGATCCGCGGCGCGCCCTGGTGCCGGCAGCAAGCGTGCGCGCGTGACCACCGGCAGCTGCCAGCACTCATTGCCAGTGGCAGGCGGCGGCATGGTCACGGGGTCCGTGCTGGGCGCCGTGGGCTTGCTGGTATCCGGGGGCTCCGGCAGGGTGCCGGGCTCGGGCTCTGGCTCGGTCTGGCCGCTGGTGAGGGTCGAGTCGTCGGTGGGCGGGTTGCCCTCCGCAGGCTCCAGGCTGTCATCCGGCTCCAGCGCGCCGTCTTCCTGTTGCTCCAGTGGAATTCCCGCGACGGTTTCGCCCTGGCAGGCGACCAGGCCCAGTGAGCCGAGACAGCACAGGAAGGCTGTTCCAACCGTGTTGCATGAAAAGCGCGTGAACAAGGATGACACCTCCCTACTTAAGCGGACCACGGAAGCATGAAGCAGCGGCCAGAGCAAGCAAGCTCTCCACCGCTGCGATCACCCCGGGCGCTCGTCCAGTGTTGCGATGAGCCTCGAAAACGGAGCAAAACGATCCCAACAAAGCTGGACTCACAGTCGCTGGATGGGTCAAAACAGCCAGCTCCCGTGTCACTGAATCCCGATCAGTTGAAGGCCGTGCACACCCTGCGCGGGCCCATGCTCGTACTGGCCGGCGCTGGGTCCGGCAAGACTCGAGTAGTCACGTACCGCATCCGTGAGCTCATCCTGAACGGTACACCGGCAGATCGCATCCTGGCGGTCACGTTCACCAACAAGGCCGCGCGCGAGATGCTGCAGCGCACCACGGAGCTGCTCAAGCTGCGCCGGGGCGCGCCCCGCCCCGAGGTCTCGACCCTGCACTCGCTGTGCGTGCGCATCCTGCGGCGCCACGCCGATCGGCTGGGTTATCCCAAGCAGTTCAGCATCTGCGATCGCGGAGATCAGGAGACGTTTGCGCGCGCGGCGCTGCGCAACATCCGGGTCGACGATCAGAAGCTCAAGCCGAATGATTTCCTGTCGCTCGTGGGCGGCTGGAAGTCGCGCGGTCTGAACGACCAGGGGGCGCTGGAGTCGGCGGACGGCGATCGGCAGACCCTGGCGGCGCTGGCGTACGAGCGCTACCAGGCCGCGCTCGCGGCGCAGGGCACGATGGATTTCGATGACCTGCTGCTCTTGACCGAGCGCCTGCTGCGCGAGTTTCCGGACGTGTGCGCGCAGGAGGCGGCGCGCTTCGATCAGGTGATGATCGACGAGTACCAGGACACCAACGCCTCGCAGTACCGCATCATCCGCGCGCTGACCTTGCGCCACCGCAACCTGTGTGTGGTGGGTGACGACGATCAGTCCATCTACGGCTGGCGCGGGGCGGAGGTGCAGCACATCCTCAACTTCAGCAAGGACTGGCCGGAGGCGCTGGTCATCCGTCTGGAGATGAACTACCGCTCGCGCGAGCCGATCCTGGCGCTGGCCAACACCTTGATCGCCAACAACGGCACCCGGCACGGCAAGGTGCTGCAGGCCTTTCGCAAGGGCGGGCCGGCGCCGCGCTTCCTGCGCTTCGAGGACGAGACGGCGGAGGCCGAGGCGGTGGTGCGGGAGATCGCGCAGAAGTGCAACCGCGAGGATGAAGAGCGCGTGCCGCCGCACCACTTCGCCATCCTGTTTCGCACCAACGAGCAGCCGCGCGCCTTCGAGCTGGAGATGCGCCGCAACAAGCTGCGCTACACCCTGGTGGGCGGGCAATCCTTCTTCGATCGCAAGGAGGTGCGCGATATCCTCGCCTACCTGAAGGTGCTGGCGCAGCCGGGCGATGAGGTGTCGCTGCTGCGCGTGATCAACACACCTTCGCGCGGCATCGGCACCAGCTCGATCAAGGCGCTGATGGATGTGGCGGTGCAGGCGGGCAAGCCGCTGGGCGAGATGCTGCAGCAGGCAGTGGAAGAAGCGGACCTGGCGCCCAACATCTGCGAGCGCATCGGCGGCTTCGTGCGCTTGATCGAGAAGTATCGCACCCGGCTGGCGACGGAGCCGCTGAGCCAGGCGGTGCGCGCGCTGATCGCGGAGATCGACTACAAGGCAGAGCTCGAGCGGCTGTACAAGACGCCGGCGGAGGTCGAGGCGCGCCTGCTGACGGTGGACGGCGTGGTGCGCAGCATCGAGGAATACGAGGCGCGCACGGACGAGCCCACGCTCGCCGGCTTCCTGGAAGACACGGCCCTCGCCGGGCGCGACGACTTCGGCGACGACAAGGACAAGCAGTCGGGCGTGACCTTGATGACCCTGCACAGCGCCAAGGGCCTCGAGTTTCCGCACGTGTACATGGTGGGCATGGAGGAGGGGTTGATGCCCCATCGCCGCGTGATCGCGGAGGGCAACGGCGTGGAGGAAGAGCGCCGGCTCTGCTACGTGGGGGTCACCCGCGCTGAAGACAC
>JAICQL010000002.1 GCA_025937895.1 Polyangiaceae bacterium
CCGTCGGCGGCCGACACCACCAGGATCGCGCCGTCCATTTGGGCGGCGCCGGTGATCATGTTCTTGATGAAGTCGGCGTGGCCCGGGCAATCGATGTGGGCGTAGTGGCGCTTGTCGGTTTCGTACTCGACGTGGCTCACCGAGATCGTCACGGTCTTCGTCTCGTCGCGCACGATGCCGCCCTTGGCGATGTCGGCGTACTTGATGCCGTGGGCTAGACCCGCCTTCTCCTGAACCTTGAGCAGCGCCGCGGTCAGCGTCGTCTTGCCGTGATCGATGTGACCGATCGTCCCGACGTTTACGTGTGGCTTCTTGCGTACGAACTTCTCTTTGGCCATGTCTTCCTCTACCGCGTCACTCTATTGCTAAATTAAAGCTTGCCAGGCCGGCGCTCGACACCCCAAGCCCGCGCTCACGTGCCGCGCACGCGTGCGACGATCTGCTCCTGGACTGCGCTCGGTACCGCCTGATAGCTGTGAAACTGCATGGTGTACGTCGCACGGCCCTGCGTCTTGCTGCGCAGATCCGTGGCGTAGCCGAACATCGTGGCGAGCGGCACCTCGGCGTCGATCACCTGGTTGGGGCCACGCGGGTTCATGCCCACGATGCGACCGCGCCGGGCGTTCAGGTCGCCGATCACGTCACCCATGTTGTTGTCCTGAGTGACGACCTCGACCTTCATCACCGGCTCGAGCAGGTGCAGGCCGGCCTGGTTGGCGCCGTCCTGCAGGGCCAGTGATGCCGCGATCTCGAAGGCGGGGCCCGAGGAGTCGACCTCGTGGAAGCTGCCGTCGAGCAGGCGCACCTTGACGTCGATCAGCGGATATCCTGCGAGCACGCCGCGCCCCAGCGCGTCGCGCACGCCCTTCTCGATCGACGGGATGAACTCGCGCGGGATGGTGCCGCCCACGACCTCGTTCAGGAACACGAAGCCGGCGCCACGCTCTGCCGGCTCGAGATCGAAGATCACGTGACCGTACTGGCCGTGGCCGCCGGTCTGCCGCACGTACTTGTGCTCGCAGCGCACCTTCTTGCCGATGGCCTCGCGGTAGGCCACCTCGGGCTTGCCCACGTTGGCCTCGACCTTGAACTCGCGCTTCAGGCGGTCGACGATGATCTCGAGGTGCAGCTCGCCCATGCCGGCGATGATGGTCTGCCCCGTCTCCTCGTTGGTGTAGGTGCGGAACGAGGGATCTTCATACGCCAGCTTCTGCAGGCTGATGCCCAGGCGATCGATGTCGCCCTGCGTCTTGGGCTCGATGGCGATCGAGATCACCGGATCCGGGAACACCATCTTTTCCAGGATGATCGGGTGCTTCTCGTCGCACAGCGTGTCGCCCGTGCGCGTATCGCGGAAGCCGACCGCCGCGTAGATGTTACCGGCGTAGCACTCGCGCAACTCCTCACGCTTGTTGGCGTGCATGCGCAGGATGCGGCCCAGGCGCTCGCGTTTGCCCCGGATCGGGTTGTAGACGAAGGTCCCGCTGCTCACGTGCCCGGAGTAGACCCGGAAGAACGTCAGGTTGCCCACGAAGGGATCGTTGGCGATCTTGAACGCCAGCGCAGCGAACGGCGCGTCGTCGCTGGCCTCGCGCGTGAGCGTCTTTTCGCCCTTTTCGGCATCCACGCCCTGCACGGGTGGGATATCGAGCGGCGAGGGCAGCAGCGAACAAACCGCGTCGAGCGCGATCTGCACGCCCTTGTTCTTGAAGGCGGAGCCGCACATGACGGGCACGAACTTGAACTGCAGAGTGCCCTTGCGCAGCGCCGCGTAGATCTCGTCGTCGCTGATGGCGGCCAGGTCGTTCTCCAGGAACTTGGCCATGATGCCCTCGTCGACATCGGCACAAGCTTCCAGCATCGCCTCGCGCTTGGCCTTGCACACGCTCAGCAGATCCTCGGGGATCTCCTCCCAGGTGTACTCGGTGCCCTGGCTCTGCTCGTTGTAGAAGGCGGCCTTCATCCGGATCAGATCCACGACTCCGCGGAACTGATCCTCCTGCCCGACGGGCCAGGTGATCGGCACGGGGATCGTCCCCAGCCGATCACGCATGGAGTCCAGGTTCATCTGGAAGTCCGCGCCCGTCTTGTCCATCTTGTTGACGAACGCGAGGCGCGGCACCTTGTAACGGTCCGCCTGGCGCCACACCGTCTCGGTCTGTGGCTCGACCCCGTTACCGCCGTCGAACAAAGCGATGGCACCATCGAGGACGCGCAGCGAGCGCTCCACCTCGATGGTGAAGTCTACGTGGCCCGGCGTATCGATGATGTTGATGCGATGCGACTTGTCGCGGGCGGGGCCTGACGCGGGCGTCCAGAAGCAGTTCGTGGCGGCACTGGTGATGGTGATGCCGCGCTCTTGCTCCTGCTCCATCCAGTCCATGGTGGCTGCGCCGTCATGGACCTCGCCGATTTTGTGACTGATGCCAGTGTAGAAGAGAATCCGCTCGGTGAACGTAGTCTTCCCCGCATCAATATGGGCCATGATGCCGATATTGCGGGTACGCTCGAGGGAGTATTCGCGGGCCATGAGACTGTCTGGGCAACACGTGTCTGGAGCAACACTGCTTGGGCAAAACTGCTTTGGGCAATACGGCTCTAGGCAACACAGGCTCTAAGCACACCAGGCCCTGGGCGGCGCTGCACCGTGCAGGCAAGCCAACACTGCCTTCGGCCACACTGCCTTCGGCAATGGCGCCTCGAGCAACACCGCCTCTAGCGACACGGCCTCTAGCGACACGGCGTCGAGCAACACGGCCTCTAGCAACACCGCCCACGAATACGGCATCCGACTACCAGCGGTAGTGGGCGAAGGCCTTGTTGGCGTCCGCCATGCGATGCGTGTCGTCCTTCTTCTTCACCGCGCCACCGCGCAGCTGGGAGGCGTCTACCAGCTCTGCAGCCAGGCGCTCACGCATCGTCTTCTCGCCACGAGTGCGGGAGTGCTGCACCAGCCAGCGCATACCGAGGGCCACGCGCCGCTCCGGACGCACTTCCATCGGCACCTGGTAGGTGGCACCGCCGACGCGGCGGCTCTTGACCTCCAGCTTCGGCTTCACGTTGTCGAGCGCCTTGCGGAAGATCTCCAACGGGTCTTCCTTGAAGCGCTGCTTGATGATCTCGAACGAGCCGTACAAAATGCCTTCGGCCGTCGACTTCTTACCGTCCACCATCAGGGAGTTGGTGAACTTGGTCACGAGCTTGTCGCGGTAGATCGGATCGGGAATGATTCTGCGCTTGGGGACTTCTCGCCGGCGGGGCATCGAATGGCTCCTCTGACTCTCTCAAAGAGATAAAAAGCTCAGCTCTTCGGGCGCTTGACGCCGTACTTAGAGCGCTTGGCATTACGCGTGGCCTTGTTGGTGCTGCTCGGACCGGACGCACCGGACGAGTCCAGCGTGCCGCGCACCACGTGATAACGAACGCCGGGCAGATCCTTCACGCGGCCGCCACGGATGAGCACCACGCTGTGCTCCTGCAGGTTATGCCCTTCACCCGGGATGTAGCTGGTCACTTCCATGCCGTTGGTCAGCCGCACGCGGCAGACCTTGCGCAGGGCAGAGTTAGGCTTCTTCGGGGTGACCGTGTAAACGCGAACACAGACGCCACGCTTCTGCGGACAGGAACGGAGCGCGGGTGAATTCGTCTTGTAGACGGTCGCGTCGCGACCCTGACGAATCAGCTGCTGAATGGTAGGCATAGGCTGCGGATGAAGGCTGCGGGGTATCGGCTCGAGGGTAAAAGAACGCAGTCCCGTGGACTGTCACGAGCTGAAGGACGGTGTCCTCAGGACATCATCCTCTGGCTCATGCAGGGCGGGATCGTGAACTGGGCCCCGACGCGGCGAGCCCGCTCCGGGCGATGAATCGCACACGTTGCGGTCCCCCCGGGTCTCAGGGGAGGTGCAGGATAGGCAGCGCGGTCCGCTTGTCAAGCAAAGCCCGAGCGGAGGCGGTCCATTGCGCGGGTAGGTGCGCCCCAGGGCATCACGCGTTCAGCAAACGGAGGGCTGTAGCGGCGATGCGCGGCCGCGGACCCGGTAGCTGTACACCAGTTCCGGGCATTCAACAGCCCGAAATTCGCCGCTGGAGCGCCGCCAGGGCCGCGCCGATCGTGAGGGAGGTGCGCTGGTCAGGCCGCGAGCGCCCGCCGCTGCAGCTCGGGATCACTCAGGGCCGAGTAGGGCCGGAGCAGATGCTGCACCTCCAGGGCCAGCTGGTGCACGCCGGCATCTCGCGCGGACAGCTTCACCAGCCCAGCGAGCAGCTGCAGCGCCTGCCCGAGCTGCGCCGGGCGCTCACCGCGCGTGTCGGGATAGGCGAAATCGGGGATGGCGGCGAGCTGCCACGGCCCTTCGAGCAGAGCGGGCAGCGCTGCGAGATACGGTCGGGCCAGGGCCGCCAGCGCATCCGCACGGCCACTGATGGCGGCCTGGCGCGCGGCGTCGCCGAGCACGCGCGCGAGCAACTGAGCCTCCAGCGCCGCCACGCTCATGCCCTGACCGTAGATGGGATTGAACGTGCAGATGGCATCGCCGAGCGGCAACAGCCCGGCCGGCAAGCGCTCCAGCTGCTCGAAGTGGCGCCAGATGCTCTCGGAGAAGCCGAAGCGAGTGACCTCACCGAGGGGCTGTGCTCGCAGCAGGGCTCGGGCGATGGTCTGCGTGCGCAAGCTGCGCACGAACTCCAGGAAACCAGCGGCGTCGCCGGGGGGCTTCTCAGCGAGCCGTCCGCCCAAGGTGACCATCCAGCGCCCGCCCTCGATGGGCATGAGCAGGCCCGCGCGGCTGCTGGCGGGGATCTGCGGATAACACAGCGCTACCTTCCACTCTCCAGGTGGCTCCGCCGGCACCTGGAAGAGCTGCGTGGCGTAGCCGAGCTCGACCCCGATGCGCGTCTCGCGCGGCAGCGCGAGACCAGCGGCGTGCAGCGCAGCGAGCGCTGGCGCCGCGCGCCCCGAGGCATCGACGACCAGCTGCGCGCTCAGCGTCTGCGCAGCGCTGCCGCGAGCGCCATGCTCGACACCGGTCACGCGCGCGCCGTCCTCCGAGAGCAAGATGCGCTCCACGCGGCAGCCCGCGCGCAGCTCCACGTTGCCGCGGATGGCGCGGGCCCGCACCAGCGCCTCGATCAGCGGGCGCGAGAGCGAGTAACAATTCCAGCCGGCGTCCCGCTGCGGGAAGGGATCGAAGCCAGGGCGATCCAGCCACAGGTCGAGCCCGGCGCGATAGCAGCTGGCACCGGCCTGCCGCAGCTCCGCCTCGAGCCCTGGAAACAGCGCCTCCAGCGCGCGCTGGCCACCGCCGAGCAAGACGTGCAGATGTTTGCCCTGCGGCACCCCGGGGCGAGGCACGGCAGACTCGGGCATGCCGTCGCGCTCGAGCACGATCACCCGCTCGAAGTGTGGTGCGAGCGCCGCGCTGGCCGCCAACCCGCCGAGCCCTGCGCCGATCACGATCGCCTGTTTGCCGAGTAGCTGGGACATCACTGGCATGGACTCGAGCCGGCGACCCCAGTCGCGCCCGTACGATGAGGGCCGCGTGAATGGGCCCCGCCGCTCAGGACTTTCCTGTGGGATTCCGGGTGGAATATTCGTGCACGAAGTCGACCAGGGCTTTCACGTTGTCCACCGGAGTCTCGGGCACGATGCCGTGCCCCAGGTTGAAGATGTGCCCCGGGCGCCCGCCGACCTCGTCCAGGATGGCCTTTGCCTGGGCCTCGACGGTGGCGCGGTCGGCGCACAGGACGATGGGATCCAGGTTGCCCTGCACGGCCGGCACGCCCACCCGCTGCCAGGTGGAGGCGAGCGGCACGCGCCAGTCGAGCGCCAGCACGTCCGGCTGCGCTCGGGCCGCGCTGTCCAGCAGGTGGGCGTTGCCGGTGCCGAAGTAGATGATGGGCACCTGCCCGCGTAGATTGTCGATCAGCCGCTGCACGTGCGGCAGCACGTATTGATCGAAGTCTCGGAGCGAGAGGCAGCCGACCCAGCTATCGAAAAGCTGCACGGCATGCACGCCGCTGTCGATCTGCAGCTGCACGTAGCTGGTGACCTGCGTCACCAGCTTGTCGAGCAGCGCATGCCACAGCTGGGGCGCCTGGTACATCATGCGCTTGACCTGGAGGTAGTCGCGCGAGCCCTTACCCTCCACCGCATACGAGGCCAAGGTGAACGGCGCTCCAGCAAAGCCGATCAGAGCCACCTCCGCGGGCAGCTCCGCCAGCACATTTTTCACCGTCTGCGCGATGTACGGCGTGGCCTCCAGCGCGGGCAGGACGCGCAACTGCTGCACGTCGGCGGCGGTACGCACCGGGTTGTCGAACAGCGGCCCTTCGCCGGCCACGTACTCCAGCCGCAGCCCCATGGGCTCGAGGATGGGCAGCAGGTCCGCAAACAGGATGGCCGCATCAACGCCCAGGATGCGCCGCGCATCCAGCGTGGCCCGAGCCGCGCGCTCCGGATCTTTGAAGAACTCCAGGCTGGAGCCGCTACCCTTCACCGCGTGGTACTCGGGCATGTAGCGACCCGCCTGGCGATTCAGCCAGATCGGAGTGTAGGCAGTGGGCTGGGCACGGCAGGCCTGCAGAAAGATCATCCGCCGAGCCATAGCACAGCTCGAGCGCCATCCGCCGCAAGGCGGCGTGCCGGCTGCCGCCGAGTTAGCGTACGGGGATGGCGAAAGCGTATTCATCAGCCACCCCGACGTGTCATCGATCCTGGCGCCGGCGCTGAGGGTGCCGCATCCGGGGGTGCGCGAGCTCGGGCGCATACGATCGCTCGTCCACAGGGCTGTTGCCGCCGACGGAGTTCTGGCCGGTGGTCGAGAACCTGCTCCTCAGAACCTGCTGGTGGAAGGCCCTGCTCGGTGCCCCCCTGCCGGCTCCCGCGGGTTCTCAGCCCGGGGCCTGGCGACAGGCCCAGCGGGCAGTTCCGGTGCAGAGATTCGAACTCCGATTCAGGGATTCAAAGTCCCTTGTCCTACCCTTAGACGACACCGGAGGACGGCGGCGAGCTTAGCAAAACGTCCAGCTGGAGAAGCTGGATTGTGCAGCGAGTTGCCCGGAAACCGAGGGAATTGGCGCGCCGGGTCGGCGGGCGGTCAGAGCTTCTTGGCCGTCCAGGTATGGACCAGGTCGACGACCTCGGTGACGGCGCTGGGCGGCGTGTGCGGCAGGATGCCGTGGCCGAGGTTGAAGATGTGCCCGGGGGCGCCTGCGGCAGCGGCAAGCACGGCGCGCACGCCCTGGTGCAGCCGCTCGCGCGGGGCGCTGAGCAGGTGCGGATCCAGATTGCCCTGGATGGCCACGCCATTACCGAGGCGGCGCCGCACGACGTCGAGCGGGATGCGCCAGTCGGCGCCGATGACGGTGCCGCCCGTCTCCTTCTGCAGCTCGAGCAGGGTGCTGGTGTCGGTACCGAAGTGGATCACGGGCAGCCCCGACTGCTCCAGCGAGGCGAACACCGGCTGGAGGTAGGGCTGGACGAACTCGCGATAGTCGGCGGGCGAGAGCTGGCCCACGCAGGAGTCGAAGAGCTGCACGGCCTGCGCGCCCGCCTCGATCTGCGCCTGCAGGAACAGCCGGATGACCTCCGACAGCTTGCTCATCAGCTGGCTCCAGAGCTGGGGCTCGCTGTACATGAGCGACTTGGTCAGGGTGAACTGGGAGCTCTTGCCGCCCTCGATCAGGTAGCTGGCGAGCGTGAAGGGCGCGCCGGCAAAGCCGATCAGCGGGGTCTTGCCGTCGAGCTCGCGCCGGATGTTGCGCACGGCCTCGAGCACGTGGCCCAGGCCCTCGTGTGGATCGATCACACGCAGCTGCTCGATGCCCTGGCGATCGCGGATGGGCGCGAGGATGCGCGGGCCCTCCCCCGCCACGAACTCGAACGGCGCCCCCATGGGCTCCAGCGGCAGCAGGATGTCCGCGAACAGGATGGCTGCGTCCACGCGGTGGACGCGCACCGGCTGCAAGGTGACCTCGGTGGCGAGCTCGGGCTGCTTGCAGACCTCGAGCAGCGTGTGTTTTGCGCGGATCTTGCGGTACTCCGCCATGTAGCGGCCAGCCTGGCGCATGAACCAGACCGGAGTGGCGTCGACCGGCTCACGCCGGCAAGCCCGCAAGAATCTGTCCCACATGTTGCTGCGGCTTACAGCGCCCGGCGAGCGGAAGCCAGCGAATGCTGCCGCTCACCGGCAGCCGCGCGCGGGACTGCAGCTGGAGAGACTGGAGCTGAGGAAACGACGGAAGAAGGCGAACGAGCGACGCTCAGCGGATGCCCGCGGAGGCTGCCTCGGGCGACTGCGCCGTGTTGTATTGCGGCGATGCTGCGCCCGCCTTGGAGGCCTCGCTCATCTCGTGGGTCGACGGATCGTATTTCGATGGGCACTTTGCAAAGATCTTGCTGGCTTGCATGTGCCCTTCGGGAGCCAGACGGCCCTCGACAGTGACCTCGACCCCCTCCCGATCGCGGAAGGTGTCCGGCACCACGCACAGCGGATAGCGCACCTGCAGCGCCTCACCCGTGGTGACCCCCTGGTCGCGCACCATGAAGCGGTACTCGCACGGGTTATCACGCTTGACGAGGCTGCCGGCCACGAGCATGCCCTGCACGCGCAGCTGGCGATCGCCGAGCTCCGCGCCCTTCGTCTTCACGTCCTCGACCTTGTACGAGTAGACGACCGCCTCTTCCCCGCCGCTGAAGACGAGCGCGAGCACGCCGCCCGCGAGCACGAGCAACACCGCCAGCAAGCCCCAGCCCTTGCGCTCCTGCGCATCGGCGACGACGGGACGAGCCTCATCCGCGGCGGCCACCGCCTTGGTTGATTTGCCCTTGTCGGCGTCGCGAATGGCCTGCTCTAGCTCGTCGTCAATGCGGCTCATGGTGGGTTCATCCTAGCCCCGACCTCTGGTCGGATCCAGCAGCGCTCTTCCCCGCCTGTGCGGAAAAAGGACGCCATTTTCAAGCTTTGCGGTCACTGTGCAGGGCCGGCGATTTTTCACCCCGGCGGGGTCTAGCGGCCACCTGGCAGCCCAACCCGGGGGCAGCTCGGAACATTCCCGCGCTCGGCGGATGCCCGCTGGAGCGCGCCCGCGAGCAGCCCCTTCGCGAGGCTGCACGCCCGTTTCCAGACGGGCGCCAGGGGTTTATCGCAGCCCGGAGGGTTGCACCTTGTAGCTTCTGGCTGCCTGCGGCAAGTCCGCTCGATGGCTTTCGCACACTCGCCCGTGGATCTGGACCGAGCTCTCGCCCGCGCTGCCGGCCAGTGGGTAGGCTGGCGCGAGCACACGCTCCGCGAACCCCTGGATCTCGATCCGGAAGAGGGCCCGCTGGAGCCATTTCGAGACGCCACGGGGCTGACCCTGTTTCGCGAGCTGCGCGAGCTGCCGGCGCAGGATCCGCTCCGTGAGCCGCTGCAACGCTGGGTGTATCGACTGGCTGAGCAACGCATCAACGCTGCTGTATTGACGCGGCGAGAGCAGGAGCGTCGCCGTCCGCGGCAGGTGCCCGAGGCGCCCGGTCGCGCGGCGGTCAGCCTGGCCAGAATGCTGGAGAGCGCCCTGGCGGACGCGCCGCGCCGCGCGCTGTGGCTGCGCCTGTTCCTGGAGCACGCCGCGCCCGTCTCGACGGTCGAGGTCGAGCTGTGGCAGCGGCGGCGCGAGATCGCCCGGCGCATGGGGCTCAGCGGGCCGGGCGAGATCGAGGCTCCGCTACGAGCGCCGCCGGGCGAGAGCACGGCTGGAGAAGGGACGAGCGCGGGGCCGTCGCCGCTGATCGAGCCGCAGCGGGTGGCGGCGCCCGGTGCTGCCGACGGCAGCAAGCACACGGCGGCGCTAGCCGAAGCGCTCTCGCGGCAGCTGCGCGAGCGCATCGAGGAGCTCGGCGCCAAGGATCTGGCTGCGCTACTGGGCAGCGCGCTGGGCCAGGATATCCCGGCGGACTGGCCCGCACGCCTCAGCCTGCAGCGGCTCTCGGACTACTTTCGCGACGGCGAGCTGCTGCGCTCGCTGGAGCTGCGCCCCGCACCGCTGCCGCCATCCCTGGGTGCGGCGAGCTTCTGCCGGGCGCTGGGCGTGCTCGGGGGCGCCTGGCTGGAGGCGCTGGCGCCGCAGGATCAGCCGTTCGTGGTGGCGCACGATCCCTATGGCCTGCAGCGTCACGAGGCGGCGGCGCTGTTCGCGCGGCTGCCGCTGAACGCGCGCTTTCTGGGCCGACACCTGCAGGTGCCGCGCGGGGCGCTGGCGGACGTGCAGCGGCGGCTCGGGCAGGTGTGCTTGCTCAGCCTGGCGCAGGCGGCGCTCAGGGTGCGCCTGCGCTCGGCGGCGCTGGGCAGCGAGCGTGGCTTTCGTGAGGCGTTCAGCGAGCTGACGAACCTGGAGCTGGGCATCGCGCTGCCGCCGCGGCTGGCGGGCGCGGTATTCCAGCTGGATGTGGAGGACGAGCAGCGGCTGGTCGGCAGCCTCCTGGCGGCGCAACGCGAGCGAGAGCTGATCGAAGCGCACGACGAGGACTGGTTCCGCAATCCCCGCGCCATCGAGCAACTGCGCGCCGAGGCGCGGCGGCCGCCACAGCCGCACGTCACGCCGGAGCGCGCGGAGGCAGCGCTGCAGACGGCGCTACGGCGACTGCACACGCTGCTGCGCTAGGCTCGCTACAGCGCCACGATCAGCAGCCAGAGCGCTCCCAGCAGCGCGGCGCTGGCCGAGCCTGCCGTCACGGCGAAGCCGACGAGCAGCACGCGCGTGAAGCGATTCTCTCGCCACTCGCGCAAGGACGCGACCTTACCCAGCGCCTCGCGATCCTCCAAAGTGGGCGGGCGCTGCTTGGCCTCGAGCCAGGCCGCGAGGCGCCCGGCATCGCTGTGCGGCAGAAACGCGAAGAGCAAGGACGCGAGGGGTGCGACGAGCAAGGTGGCGGGCCGCGCGCGGACCAGCAGCGCGGGAGTGAGCACGCACACCACGTGCACCACCACGAGCCCGATCAACAGCAGCGGCAGCTGCTCCAGCCCCTGCCGCAGGCCGAGATACAGCGCGAACCAGCCCAGCGCCGGCACCAGCCAGCGCACGAGCTGCCGCCGCAAGCTGGGCGGAGGGATCTTGCTCAGCTCCTGACGGTCCACCGGGGTGTTGAGGTAGCGGACCATGCCCTCGACATGGCCGGCGCCGACCACGGCCACCACACATTGACCGGGCGCCTCGCGCACCGCGCTCATCAAGAAACGATCTCGCTCGTCGATCAGCGGCCGCTGGAGGCGCGGCATCACCTCCGCGAACTCGCGCACCAGCTCGCTGATGGTGTCGCGGTCCTTGAGGGCCTCCACCTGCTCCTCGGTGATCTCCGCGCGCGCAAACAGCGAGCCGATCAAGGTGCCGACGAGCTGCACGCAGTCCCAGGCGCTGAGCGCGGCCCAGGTGCGCTGCAGGGTGGCGCGGATGTCACGATCGACGAGCTCCAGCCGGGCGCCAACCTGCGCAGCGTGCTCGATGGCGGCCAGCATCTCGGCGCCCGGGCGGACGCCGAGCTTCTCACCGAGGCGCCGCTGGTAGCTGGTGAGCACCAGGCTGCTCAGCAAGAACAGCATCCGCCGCTCGCGGATTACCGTGAAGATATCGAGATTGCGCCAGCGCCTGGGATCGACCAGTGCCTGATGGCGCGTGGCGTCGAGCTCGACGCAGACGGTGTCGGGGCTGAGCGCGTGAATGACCTGGCCCACGTCGTCGACGCTGCGCTGCGACACGTGCGCCGTGCCCACCAGGTATAAATCGCGCCCCTCATAGCGAAGGTGCGTCACGCAGTCGAGCGAAGCAACACTCATCGCCCGAGCGGAATTACTCGCGCGGCGCAGCCGGTGCAAGCGGAACCACGGCGGGCCATGACCGGCGGCGCAGGGTGCGGCACGCGCAACGCACTGCGCGCGCTTGCGGTCAGGCCGGCGGGAGCGGAGACTCCGGCGCGTGAAACTGTCCGGACGCAGCGCCATCGACCCAACGCCAAGCGGGCTGGCAGAGGCCTTTGCGCGCCAGCCGCCGGGCGACCCCGACGTGGTGGATCTGACGCTCTCCAATCCGACGCGTGCCGGGCTTGGCTATGACGCTTATGCGCCGAGCGCCCATCCCGCGGCGCCGGAGCTGCTGAGCTACGATCCCGATCCGCTCGGCGACGAGACGGCCCGGCAAGCCATCGCGCGGCACTGGCCGCGGGCGCTGGCGCGGCCCACACCGGAGCGCATCTTGTTGCTGCCCAGCAGCAGCGAAGCGTATCGGCACCTGTTCTTGCTGCTGTGTGACGTGGGCGACGACGTGCTGGCGCCGGAGCCCAGCTATCCGTTGCTGGCCGACCTGGCCCGCCACGCGGGGGTGGAGCTCACGCCGTATCGGCTGGCATATGATGGCGCCTGGCACATCGATCTCGACTCGCTGCGGCGTGCTCGCGGCCCGCGCACGCGCGCCGTCGTGCTGATCAGCCCCAATAACCCCACCGGCTCCTATACCCGGCGCGAGGAGCTGCGCGCGCTGAACGAGCTGGGGCTACCGCTGCTGAGCGACGAGGTGTTTGCGCACTATCCGTACCGTGACGTGCCCGAGCGGGTGCAGAGCGCGTACGGCGCGTGCGACGTGCTCACCTTCTGCATCGATGGGCTGTCCAAGTCCGCGGGTTTGCCGCAGCTGAAGCTGAGCTGGGTGGCTGCCAGCGGCCCCGCAGCGCTGGTAGAGGAGGTCATGCAGCGACTGGCCTGGAGCGCCGATACGTACCTGTCCGCGGCCACCCCGGTGCAGCTCGCGCTGCCGGAGCTGCTGGAGCGCGCGCGTCGCTTCCGCGAGCCACTGATTGCGCGACTGCTCGAGAACCGCGCCGTGCTCGAGCAGTGCCTGGCGGGCTCGGCGGCAAGCGTGCTGGACGCCGAGGGCGGCTGGTACGCCATGGTGCAGCTGCCGGATCTGGCGGACGAGGACGCCTGGGTGCTCGGCTTGCTGGAGCGGCGGGTGGCCACCCACCCCGGCTACTTCTACGACGTGCGCGCGCGCTCGCCGCACCTGGTGCTCAGCTTGCTCCCGCCGCCGGCACGGTTTCGAGTGGGCGCGGAGCGCCTGCGGGCGGAGGTGGAGCGGCGGGTGACGGAAGCAGCGAGCCGCCAATGACAGCCGCCAGTAGCACCGCCCGCCAGTAGCACCTTCCGCCAGTAGCACCGCCCGTCAGTAGCACCGCCCGCCAGCGGCCCAGCGTCACTGCGCGGGCGCTGGCTCCGGCTGCTTCTCGGCGGGCTGGAGAGCGTGCTCGACCTTCTCCCCCACCTTCTCGCCTGCGCCCTGCAGCTGCGCGCCCGCGCTCTCCAGCGACTCGCTCAGGCGCTGCTTCAGCTCACTGATGCGCTGATTGAGGTCGGCCTTGCGCTGCTCCCACTGGGCGCCGCTGCCCACCTCCAGCTCGGACAGCCGCGCGCGCGCCTCCGCCAGCTGCTCCTGCAGCTTCTGGCGCGAGCCGTCCACGTCCTCCCGCGTGCGCGCCTGCAGCGCGCTCAGCGACTCGGACAGCTCCTCCAGCTTGGCGCTGGCCTCGCTCTTGAATTCGCTCGCCTCGCGCTGCAGCGTGACCTTGGCCTCGTCCGCGCTCTCGCGCGCCTGGTCCGCCGCCTCGCGCGTGTCTTGCTCCAGCGCGTCGCGCGTGCGCTCGCAGGCCGGGCCGGCGAGCGCGCCGAGACAGGCCAGCCCAGCGAGGCGGGCAGCCCAGCGAAGGCGAGTGGACCCCAGACAGCTGTGCGAGAAGCTCATCGCGCGCAGCGTAGCAGGTCGAACCGGCTGCCGCGAAGCCTCGCTGCAACAGCCGACCCCCGGGCCCAGCTCAGCGCGCGAGCACTGCGGTCACGTAGCCCGCGAGCAAGCCCAGGGCAGCCAGCCACAGCAGCGCCACACCGAACCACATCTTCAGCGGCTGCGCCGCACGCCCCTGCGCGGGCGGCGGCTCGGGTGCCACGGGCGCTGGCGGTGGCGGCGCGGGCGGCTCGAAGGGGTGCAGGATGTTCACGCGCTGCTGCAGGGGGCGTGGCACCTGAAAGCAGGCGCTGGGCTCCGTGCCGCACAGCGCTGCGCCCGTGCCGCGCGCGACGCTGCTCACCTCCTGACAGGTGGCGTCAACGCCGGGCAACGTGGGCTCGGGGATGCACAAGGTGGACGCAGCGCTGATGCCCTGCACCACCTCGGCGATCTCCTGGTGTGCGGCCAGGCGTGCGCTGGCGATGGTCTCCAGACGCGCCAGCACGCTGCGCGTATCCTGCGGGCGCACGCTGACGTCCAGATTGAGCGCCGCGCTGGCCAGCTCGAGCAAGGGCAGCGCCCACTCTGCGTCCTCCGGCAAGCTCAGCGGCGGCGGCACCAGCCGCAAACGTGCGTGGCTGCCCTTGGCAGAAGGGCGCGCGACAGGCTTGCGGCGCTGCGCCTCGCGCTCGCCGCGGGCGGGACCGGCCAGGGTGGCGGGCAGCTCGTCCTGCCAGTCTTCGTCTGCCTGGGCGGCCGCACGCAGCGGCGCCGCGGGCAGCTCGTGCAGCCGGCGACCGGCCAGCGCTTCCCAGGTGAGCATACCCAGGCTGTAGATGTCGGCACGCTGATCGGCGCTGGCACCGGGCAGCGAGAGCTCGGGCGCGGCATACGCTGCCTCGGCCTCGCTCCACTCCGAGCTGGCCTTCTTCGCGGCGCGCACGTCCACCCGCGCCACGCCATCCAGACCGATCACCACCGTGGACGGCGCGATCAGCAGGTGAGCGTGCGCGGCCATCAGGCGTGGATTGGCATGCAGCCAGGCGAGCGAGACCGTCAGGTCCACGATCAGCCGCGCGCGCACCTCGAGGCGGAGCCGGTCCAGCACGCCCGTATCATAAAAGGCCGCCAGGGTGAGTCCCCGATCGGCGTGCCCGCCCAGCGTCACCTCACCGGATGCGGCGGGTGCCACCACCAGCTGCGTCTGCGTGCTGCGTCCGGTTGGTCGCCGCTGCGAGTCTGCGGGCTTGGCTCTGGCCGTGCTGCGCTTCTGCATACTCCCCTGCGAAAGCTGAACGGCAGCGGCCCGCCACTCTGGAGTGAATGCAGGAATCGCCTACCGCTGCACTCGCCGAGTGTCTGCCTCGTAACGGCTCGGTGCAACGCTGACCCGCTCGCGGGCAACCACCAAGAAAACGGGGAGCGCGCGACCAGCTCGAAACACTGCCGCACGGTCGGTGGGACGCGTGGCACGCTTCCTTTTGGCGCGCTGCACCCTGCCCCACCGTTCCCCACCGACTGCAGGCCATGACGCGCTCTGGCTGCAGGAACTCTCCCGGTGGGCGGCGCTCCGGCTTTACATCCGTCTGCCTCCCATGGGATGGCTCTGGACGAGCTGCTCCCGGTTGACACAGTGAGACGCCCTGAATGAACGAAGCCCCGGACGCGACCGACGCCGATACCGACGCTGCGCGTGCCCCTGCTCCACGCCCGAACAGCAGGCTGCTGCTGAACCGAGAGCTCCTCGAGAAAGAGGTGCTGCTGCAGAAGAGCAAGTCCGCGCTGCGCAAGATGCTCTCCTTCACGCAGACGCACTACCACCGAGCGCTGGGCCGCGCGGCGTCCGCCGTGCCGGACGGGCCCGTGGGGGGCATGTGCGGGGTGGCGGCACGGCTGCCGTTCACCTCGGAGCAGATCCTGCTCGGCTACGCGCAGGGCATGTTCCCCGTCGATCTACGCGGGCACATCCACTGGCAGTGCCCCGACCCGCGCTGCGTGGTGCAGCTGGAGCAGCTGCACGTGCCGTCGCGCATCCGCACGTATCTGCGCAAGGGCTTGTTCGAGCTGTGCTTCGACCGCGACCCCGCCGGGGTGCTGGCTGCCTGCGGCGATCGCAAGGGCACCTGGCTCACGCAGCGCATTCAGGATGCTTACAAGGCGCTGTTCGACCTGGGCGCGATGCACACCGTGGAGGCCTGGAAGGGCGAGCGCCTGGTGGGCGGCGCCTTCGGCGTGGCGCTGGGCACCGTGTTCACGGTGGAGAGCATGTTCAGCCGCGAGGACCACGCCAGCAAGCTGGCCTTTGCTCACCTGTGCACGCACTTGAAAGCGCAGGGCTTCACCATGGTGGACTGCCAGTACCAGCAGGAGCACTTCGCGCGCTTCGGGGCGATCGAGCTCCCGCGCGACGAGTATCGCAAGCGCATCGCGCTGGGCTTGCTGGATCCGCCGCGCTTCAATGCACGGCCGCTGGCGGCGGAGCAGGCCGCGGGAGGGAGCCAGGCCGCCACCGGCAAGGGTGCCGCGAAGGGCGCCGCCGGCGGGGGCGCGGAGAAGAAGAGCGGCGAGAAGAAGGCCGCGGAGAAGAAGAAAGCGACGAAATCGGTCGAGGGCGCTGCTGCCGCCAAGGCGGCGAACGAGGCGGGCTCGGCCGAGGCTGCCGGGGCGAAGGCAGCGGGGGAAGGCGCGGCCAACGAGGGCAGCGGCGACTGAGCTGCGCGGCCGCTGGGGCTGACCGCTACGGTGCTCCGCTGGTCTGCCCTGGCTCATCGCGCTCGAGCCATTCACAACGCTGCCCACTCCAGCGGGTGCGATGGTATTCGCTCTCGCCGTCAGCATCGGCGATCGCTTCCGGCAGGAGGGCGTCGGCACAGCGGCGGATCTGCTCCGTCGTGCGATAGTTGAGCTCCATCCACCTGGAGCGGCCCC
This sequence comes from Polyangiaceae bacterium, assembly GCA_025937895.1. Lineage (GTDB taxonomy): Bacteria > Myxococcota_A > Polyangia > Polyangiales > Polyangiaceae > SZUA-265. The sequence continues at coordinate 16,674 of JAICQL010000002.1, forward strand.
GCACGTCGATGCCGAGGGACAGCCAGGAGACCTGCGGCTTGTAGATGCGCTGGCCCTCGTCACCGCAGAAAAACAGGTCATTGTCGTCCGGCTCGCACAGCGCGCGTAATAGGCGCAGCTCGGCGGGACCAATGTCCTGGCACTCGTCGGCGATGACGTGCTGGTAGGGGTGCTCGCGCGCGGCCGTCTCGGCGGCGGTGGCGCAGAGCAGGTTGAAGGTGCTGAGCCTGCGCCGGCGCAGCTCGACATGCAGCGCCTCCATCACTACCCAGGTGGCGGCGCGTTTCTTCGCGCTGAGGGGCACACCGCGGCCCTTGCGGGGCACCCCCTTGTACTCCTCCCAGCGCGTGATGCCGTGGGCGTCCACGACATGGTCCCACTCGGAGTGTACAAACGCGCTGTCGAGCCAGTCGTTCTCGCGCCCCTTGAGGGCCACCTGGATGCACTCGGCGAGCTGCTCGCTGGTGGCGGGCTCGAACTCCTGCCCAGGTGCCAGGGCAAGCTGGCAAGTGATAGCGTGCAGGTGCTGGACGCTGATGCGCTTCCACGCCGGGTCGCCCGCGAGCAGGAGCTCCAGGCTGTGCTCGAGCCGCACCGCCAGCGCACGCGAGAACGTGTTGAGCAGCAGCTGGCTCTCGGGGAAGCTGCGCGCCAGAAAGGCGGCGCGATGCAGGGCCACCACCATCTTGCCGGTGCCAGCGCCCCCGGTCGCTCGCGCCGCGCCGCTCTGGCTCCTGGACGCCAGCTCCCGCTGTTCCGGGTGCAGGAAGATGCGCCAGCGCTCCCACGGCGCCTCGAGCGCAGCCTGTAGCTCGCCGTGCGTGGTGACGGTGTGGAAACGCCGCAGCGCATCGGGGTGCTCGAGCGGCGCCAGCTCGCGCGGTGGGACGGGGGTGGGCACGGCCTTGCCCGCCGCCAGATCGAGCAGCCGCTCGGCGGCCTCTTCGGGCAGCTCGCTCACGACGTCCAGGAAGCGCTCTCCCCGACACCGCGCAGCGCGTCCACCCACTCGAGCGGTGCCCCCAGGCCGAGCAGGTAGTCTCGCTCGTACCGGTGGAACAGCGGAGCTTCTTCCTCGCGCACTACCTGCCGCACTCCACCCGCATCTCGCCCAGGTTGCCGCTGACGCCCTCGCGCAGGCTCAGCTTGGGCGCGCTGCAGGCCATCCCGTCGTGCACGAAATACATCCACGGGAACTCCTCCAGGTGGCCGCGCCGGCACGTGGCCACGAAGCGCACCGGCACGCACTTTCAGGGCTTGCCCTGCCGCGGGCGGCAGGCATCGTGCTCGAGCTGCCCCGGCCTCGGCAACTTGTGCGCGGGCGGCCGGAACAGCGCCCGGCAATCCGGGTTCTGGCACACGAACCAGCTGGGGAACTCCATCACCTCGATGCCCTGCGCGCGGCTCGGCGAGTCCTGCGTGGTCGTCGGCGGGGCGCGAAACGGCGCCTTCGGGTTCAGCTCCACCCCCACTTCTTCATGCGCGGGGCCAGCACCCGGCACAGCCGCGGCTCCGTGATCACCGCCAGCGCCTCGCAGGCCCGTAGCGCCAGCGATCGGTGCCCAGCACCAGCACGCTCTTCTCCGTCAGGTCCACCATGGCGCCCGCGCCGTAGGTGGTGACCACCTGGCTGCGGCGGATCTCCCCCGAGGGGCGCTCGTGCGGCGTGTGAAAGGCCATGCCCGACCAATTCGAGAGCAAGCCCTGCGGCGGCTTCCGCGCATGTCCGAAGCTGGAGCACGCGCGACTACAGCATCTCACGCATCGAGCCCGAGAAAGAGCTGCAGGCCCTGGTCGACGGCCGCGAGCTCACCTGGGGCGACGCACCCGAACACGCGCCGGATGCGGCGCTTGTCGATGGAGCGCAGGTGGTCGATGAGCGCGTAAGACAGCTTCGTCAGGCCGCTCTTGCCCGGCGACAGCTCCGGATACAGGGAACCCTGGCCTGGCGTTCCGGTCACGGGCACGACGGCGATGAGCGGAAAGCGCTGGTCCGTGTTCACGGCAGGATCACTCACGGCTATGCAGGGACGCACGCCCCGTGGCTCGTGGCCCACGGTGGGGTCGAGCTCGACGAGGAGCACGGTGCCGCGCTCGAGCTTCATGGCTCCTCGACCCAGCCGACGCCCTCTGACCAGCGCACGGGCTTGCCTGCCTTCACGTCCACCAGCCCGTCATCACCGGCGGGAAGGCTCGCCGCCCAGTCCGCAAGGCCAACGTCTGCCAGTTCGAGGGCGTCCTGGTGTGGATTCTCGAGCGAGCGGAGCAACCCCTCTCGACGGCGGCGAGCCAGCTCATGTTCGACCGCCTCAGCGATGAAGCGGCTGCGGTTGCGCTCGAAGCGATCGATGCCCTCGACCAGCTCGACCGGCAGGGTGACAGTGACTCGTTCCGTGGAAGCCATGGGGACGGATATGCAGTATAGTATGATCATACTGGCTCGGTGCCAGCAGAGCAGCCTCAGCTCCAGAGACAACCGCATCTCGGTTCTGGGTCAGAGTTCATCTCGGGCATCGAACGTGGAATGGTGTTCTGGGGGCGTGTCACGAGCGGTGAAGCGCAGGACTCCGAGCACTACCATGACAATCCGTGCCCGTGGGCCGTATCGAGCGCCAAGATGCACGGGCGACTACCACCGGTACAGGCCACACCTCTCACCTCGAAGGTGCAGAAGGTGCGGGTGCCCTTCAGGATCTTCGTGCCAGCTAGATCTGGCCTAGAGACTGCGTGCTCACCCCGGCAGCCACAGCGGCACCGTGGGCTCCATGTCGCGCAGGCTCATCGGCGCCACGAAGTGGCTCTCCGGCTGCTCCGGGCGCGGCGGGTGCTTCTCGATGGGCGGGTGCAGGAAGGCCGTGGTCCACTTCGAGCCGAGATCAAAGCCGGAGTACGTGCGCCGCGCGCCGCTCTCGCGCGCCTCGGCGATGACCTCCTCCCAGCGGTCGAGCAGCTTGCGAGCGCGCAGCCGTACGTGTTCGCTCAGCTCCTCCGCGTTGGAGGTGGCGGCGTGCTCCAGCGCGCGCTGCACGAGCGTGTCCACGGCAGCCTGGCCGAGCGCGTCGCGGTGCAGGCCAAAGTCCATGGCCGCGCCCGGCGGCGTCAGCTCGGGGGCGCCCAGGCGCAAGAGCGCCACGAGCATACCGGCCAGGCCGCGATCGAGCGCGGGGCCCGAGTTCGGGGTCGCCATCGCCAAGCCCAACGAAGTCCCGATCACCGAGAGCGTGGAGCGCCTGATCGAGTCGAAGCAGCTGGTCTTCGTCGAGCTCTTGGAGTGAATGCGGTGAGCGAGCTGCGCGCGGCCTGCAAGTCGTTCGGGCTGAACGCGAAGGAGCGCTCGCGCTCCGCCCTGGCGGACCAGCTGCTGAAGGCGCACGGCACCCTGTCACAGCCGCCGGTCTCCCCTCTTCGGTGACGTGGGGCCGGCACGCAGCGTGCCCGAGCCGGGGGATGTGGCCGTGGTGCGCATCGATCCACCCCGGCATTTCGCCGCGTATCTGCATGCGGTGAAGTGGACACGGTGACGGCCACGGACGCGGCGCTCTTTCAGTCCCCGTTCCGCGCCGGGATGCGCCTGCGAGCTGCCGCGCTGCAACCTGTTCATCGCCGACGACGTGGGCGGCCTGGGCAAGACTATCGAGGCGGGCCTGATGATGCAGGAGCTGACGCGCGCGTAGCCCCGCAGGGCGTGCACACGGGCGTGGGCACCGCCTCTTGCATCAACGAGGGAGCTGGCGGCAGCGCAGCAGGGCGAGAGCGGCCAGCGCGAGCCAGCTGAGCCCGCTGGCGGGGCGAGCGCCGGGCGGGCGTGAGAGCGTGCAGGAGCGATCGGTGCCGTCGGGGGGATTTGCGAGGGGTGAGCTGGCGCGCTCGGGGGCCGCGGGCTGGGGCGCGGGGGGGATGCTGACCACGAGCAGCGCGGCGCTCTCCACGTTGCCGGCGATGCAGCTGGTCTCGGAGGTGCACACGCCCTGGGGCGGGCAGTAGTGGCCGGCGAAGTCGCAGCACTGTGAGCCGGCGGGCGCGCAGCCGTCGCCGCAGGGGATGTCGTAGTCGCCGCAGCTGCTGCGGCCGCCGGTGCACCCGGCGGGCGAGGCTGCGCAGGTGCCGTCGCCGCAACAGAACGGTGTGGCGGCGTCGCAGCAGCCCTCGATCAGGGTGGGGCAACACTGGGCAGAGCTGGGGCAGCAGCCGCCGTTGTCGCAGCCGGCGTAGCCGCTGGGGCAGCTCTGCGCAGCAGCGGGGACAGCGCTGGCGAGGCACAGCCAGAGCGCGAGGCAGGCGCGCAGGAGCGACGCGGCAGGGAATGACGTGCGGGTCATGGGAGGGCTTCCGTGTCTCACGAGCGCAACTCAGTAGAAGACGGTGCCCAGGCCGAAGCTGACAGAGGTGGGCAGGTGACCAACGTAGGGCAGCCAGGTGATGAACGCGCGCAGCCCGGGCACCCGCCCCTTGCGTCCGGGAGTGACGCGGCCCCAGTCGGCGGTCATGCGCAAGCCGGCGGGATGTAAGGCGCCGGTGGGGGAAAAATCCTTGCTGCCGAAGAAGCGCACGTAGGTGGGCAGCCAGGCCACGCCGAACACCAGCCCCGACCAGGAGGGTCTGCCTGCCTGGCTCCAGCGACCGCTGGCGAAGTGTGCACCGACGATCAGCGAGGTCTGGTTTTCCATGAGGTCCGTCTCGAAGGCGGCGCCCTCGCGCCAGGAGAGGGTGTGAAAGGAGTTGCTGGCGCCGAGCTCGAGCTCTGCCCAGCGCGCAGCGGCGCCGGCACCCAGCCAGGCGGGGCCGCGCAGGTGCAGCGAGACCGATGCGCCGGCTCCGTAGCCCTCGCCGCCGTACCACACGGCGCGCTCGGCCACCGTGTAGCGCTTGAACAGGGCCACGCCTTCGGCGCGCAGATCCCAGCCGAGCGAGACGTCGGCCCAGGCGGCTTCGGCCGCGGGCCGCGTGCTCTCGGGGCCGTCGTCGGCGCAGCAGGGAGCGAGCAGATCCGCGCGCAGCTCGCTGGCGGCGGTGGGGGCGCTGGGCTGCGTGGCGCTCTCGACCCGCTCCACCACCCGCCAGGGGATGGTGCGCACGCCGTTGATGCCGAGCAGCAGCACGTAGTTGTCGGGCTCGACCCGCAGGAGGGTGCCGCGCAAGGTGGTCCCGTCGCGCAGCACCACGGCATCGGCGAGGCCGGGGCGCGCGGGCGGCGCGGGCGGCGCGGCAGGCTGCTGCGGAGCCTGTGCCGCGGCGAACGGCGCGAGCAGCGCCAGCGCCAGCGCGGCGAGCAGTGAGCCGTGACGCGCGCGGAGCCGCGGCAGGCAGCTCAGCGAGGAACGGCGACGATGTGACACGGCGGCGGATTCTCCGGGTGTAGCTCGATGGTGGCGTGCTCGAAGGGCTGGGCGTAGATGCCGGTCTCTGCGGAGCGCTCGGGCGCGCCCAGCGGAGCGCCCAGCGCCGCTGCGCCGCCCAGGGCGTGATACGCGACCCAGAAGCGACCGCACACTTCGCTCGAGCGATCCGTGCCGAGCGGCGCGTCCCCCAGCGCCTCGCAGCCCCAGTCGCGCTCGGGGACGCAGCTCTGGTACAGGCCGGGGCCGGGGGTCATGTCCAGGCTCGGGCGGCCCCAGCGCCACTGCACGTAGTGCTCGATGGTCTCGAAGCCGTAGCCCTGCTCGCGCAGGCCGTCGATCAGCTGCGGCAGCACGTCGCGCGTGGCGCTGTGCGTGTCGTGCATCAGCACGATCATGCCGGCGCCGGTGCTGGTGGGGCGCGAGTTGAGCACGTCGTTCAGGACGCGCCGGCGCTTGCTCTCCAGATCCGGCGCGCCGGGGCTGGGCAGCGGCGAGCTGGTGCGCGAGTAGCTCTCTCCCTGCGCCCAGTCCTGCGCGTCGCCCGAGGTGACGTTCCACATGATGTTCAGCGCGTGGCTGGCGATGCGCTCCGAAGCCTGCGGCCCGGGCATGCCGGCGATGCCGGTGAACCAGGGCGAGCCGTACGGCGGGCGAAACAAGGTGAGCACCTCGGGCTGGCCGCCGGCGCGCAGCAGCGCGCGGTTGACGAGCAGCTCGTTCTCCTCGATCTCGCTGGTGAGCTGGCCGCGGGTGACGTGCGCCAGATCCACGTGATTGACGGTGTGGTTGGCGAGCTGGTGGCCGGAGTCCACGATGCGCCGGAGCACGTCGCGGTAGACGATCACCCGCCCGCTGTCGTCCGTATACGTGCCGTCCAGGCCCGCTTCGCCCTTGAGCTGCTTGGCGGTGACGAAGAACGTGGCGCGCACGCCCTTGCTCTCGAGGATGTCGAGGAAGGTGTGGGTCCACTCGGAGGGCCCATCGTCGAAGGTCAGGTACGCGACCCCCGGCGGCAGGTCGTTGACCGGTCCGGTCACGTTGGGATAGCCGACGCCGAGCGGACGCAGCGCGAAGTGCCGGCCGCTCTCGGCCGCGGGCGCATCCTCGCACGTCTCTTCTGCTGGCGGGCTCGCGCCGTCAGGAAGCGCGTCCAGCACGGGCAGTGCAGGCACGCGCTCCGGGCCACACTCGGCGCCGGGCGGTAGCCGCAGCTCGTCGGCGCTGCCGGGCGGCTCCAGCAACGAGGTGGGCTCGAGCTTGGGGCCGGTGCAGCCGAGCGCGCAGGCCAGCCACAGCCGGAGGCGAGCTCCGTGCAGCGGTGATCGAGCGCTCATGGCGCGAGCTCCGTGCTGCGCAGCTGCAGCTCCAGCTCGGCGTTGTCGGAGCGCACGCCAGCGGGACCGTCGAAGGCGAGCGCGGCGGGCGGCAAGCGGCCCTGCCAGTGCGGGCGGCCGTCGACCCACACCGTGAGCTCACCCGTGCCGGCGCTGACGGCGATGCTGGCGCGCAGCACGTGGCGTTCACCGGCGCGCAGCGCGGGCAGCGGCTCCGAGCGCTCGGGTACGAGGTTCAGGTAGCCGCGATCGCCGCACTCGCGGTGCAGCTGCTGCCCGGGGTTGCTCTTGAGCGAGACCAGGAGGGCCTGCACGGGCTCGATGCGCCACATCACATACAGCAGGTTGCAGCCATTCTGGGCGCGCAGCTCCAGCCCCACCTGGCGGCGCAGCTCGCCGGAGGCTAGCGGAGCCTGGTCGCGCGTGGGGCCGAGGTACTTGAACGCGAGCTCTGCGCTGGAGCGCGGGGTGTGCCCGAGCCAGGCGCGCAGCGCGGGGGAGCGGACGAAGAAGGTGGGATCGGGAGCGCTGGGGAGAAGTGGGGTACCGCTCTCGTTCTGGAGGTGGCCGGTGGTGACTCGTAGCGCGTGGGCGGGGACGGGTTGAAGTGCGGGCTGGGGAGCGGGCACGGGCACGGGCGCGGGCACGGGATTGGGGCTGGCTGGGTTGGGGCTGGCTGGGGCGAGGGTGCTGGTCAGCAGCGCGAGGAGCAGCATGGTGGCGCAGGGCCTCGAGGCCCATCGGGAGAGGGCGCGGGGGGTAGCTCTCCCCGGGGGACATTCCTGTTTGGAATCGGGAGTGGAACGGTGGGGGCTACTGGGCATCGTCATCCCCAGAGCTCCTTGCCGAGCGCCGGAACCACTCGGAGCGTGGCGGCAAGATGGGACGCTGCTTCTTCTTCTTCGAGGTGAAGCCCTCGAAGCCGCTGGAGGTCCAGGGTGTCTCCCGCCAGCCGAACCAGAACTTGCCGAACGGTACGTCGCCCACCAGCACCGAGCGCACGCTGAGCAGGAACGCGCGCCGCAGCCGGTAGAGCAGCGCGATGCGCGCCGAGCCGCCCTTGATCAAGGTCGATTCCGGCGCGAAGCCGGTGACGTTGCCGAACAGGAAGACGTCGTGGACGTAGCCCACGGCCGCCGGGATCCAGCGGAAACAAACCGTGTACACCGGCACCAGCGGCAGCGCGTACGCCAGGCGCCAGTACTGGGGCTCGCCGTTCATCACCAGGGTGATGGTCGTGAGCACGGCGGCCACGAGCATCTGGCTCAGGTACGCCAGCACCACCAGGGTCAAGGTGCGCGAGTCGAAGAACAGCACCGGCAGGACGAAATACGCCACCACCCCCACGATCAGCGAGCGCGCCATGGACATCTTGACCACCAGCGCCGGCAAGCCCAGCTGCCAGTGAAAGCCGAGCGCCGGCCAGAAGCGCCCGGTGAGCTCGATGCGCGAGGTGTTCCAGCGGCGGCGCTGCTTGAACAGCGCCTTGATGGTCACGGGCGAGGAGGTGTACACGCGCGCGTCCGGCTCGTATTTGATGGCGCGATCGAACAGCAGGCTGCGCAGCAGGTAGACCAGCGCGTGCCAGGGGCTGCGCGGGGGATCGAGGGTGAAGCGCCCGTTCTCGTAGCGGACGGCGAGCGCCGTGTAGGCGGACACGGTGTCATCGGTGTCGCCCGCCACCAGCTCCGGCAAGGGCGCGGCGCGGCTGGTCGAAAACCTGGGCGCGGGGTGGCCGAGCCACCAGCGCAGCCAGTCGGAGCGGCGCAGGGTGCGCAGGTAGCCCATGAAGCGCGGGATCTCGAGGAAGATGCTGGTCCACGTGCAATAGAAGGCGCCGGGCACGCCGGTCACGGGCAGCCAGCGCAGGTTGTAACGGCCCACGTTGGACACGTAGTAGTCACGCGCCACCTGCAGGTTGAGCTGCCCAGCGACGCTGAAGAAGTGACTCCAGCCACGCCAGAAGTCATCTCCGCGCACGTACAGGCCGCCAGCCACGGCGCGCGCGGGCGCGCCGGTGAACGGGTTCCTGCGCTGCAGGCGGTAGATGATGCGCTCCAGCGAGTGGGGCCCGAGATCGGCGTCGGCGTCGGTGCTGACGTACACGGCGGGGAAGCTCGTGTGCTTGCCGTCGCGCACCAGGCCCTTCACGAACTCCATGGCGTGATCGATGGCCATGGGCTTGCTGCGGCGCTCGGCGGTGCCCGTGACGTACAGCCAGGTGTGGTCATTCCAGCGGCGCCTCTGGCCCCAGGCCTGTAGCTCCGCGTACAGCGCGGGGGCCGCGCTGATGCCGTCGATGGACAGCACGATCAAGAGCTGCCCGGGGTAGCCGTTGCGCGCAATGCTCTCCACCGTGCTCTGCATGCTGCGCAGCTCCTCCTCCACGCGCAGCAGCGAGGGGATGACGACCAGCGCTGATAGCGCCTGAGCCGGCTGGCGCCGGGGCTCACCAAAGGCACGCGCCGCGAGCAAATACAGGAGCATCAGCGGATACTCCCAGAACAGCAGCAAGGTGAGCAGCAGCACGGCCGCGATCGGCGCCGCGACGGTGAAGCCGCTCAGGGTGCGCAGATTCCAGAAGATGGACTCCATGCTCTCCTCGCCCGCAGCTCAGCCGCGCGCGCGCGCGGCCAGCGCCTCCAGCGCGCCCAGGAAGCGGCGCAGGTAGATTGAATCCGACTCCACCGCCACCTGCTCCAGCACGATCAGATCGCGCGCCTGCGCCGCGCTCTCCGCCTCGGATTGCTCCAGCGCCAGGCGGGTGGCGCGCAGCACCTCCAGCGAGTGATCGATGAGCGCGAGATCGCGCCGGGCCTGCTCCAGCCCGGCCGCGAGCTGCGCGCGGAACTGGGCCAGGCGCGTCTCCACACCGTCGCGCGCGTAGCGCAGATCCTCCGAGCGGCCCTCCAGGTAACGGCGCTCGTGCTCGCCCTGGATCAGCGCGCCCAGGCTGACGCTGAGCTCCAGCGTGCCGTACCAGTCCACGGGATTCTGCGGCACCACCCCGCCGGTGACCTGCAGCCGCCAGCTCTCCAGCTGGCGCTGGTGCGACGCCTCGCGCTCCATGCGCATGGTCTCCCGGTGATAGCGCGCGGCGAGCTCCGGCACGGCGGTGCGCGCCTCCGGCCCCGCGGCGAGCGGCGAGCTGGCGGGCAACATGCCATTGCCGCGCAGCTGGCGCGCCTTCAGCTGCTCGGCCTCGCCCTCCACCTGGATCAGCTTGTGCTCCAGCGAGTCGATCGAGCGCTGGATGCTGGTGAACTCAACCACGGTGATGATGCGCTGCGAGAGCCGCGAGGCAGCGCGCGCTGCCAGGCCGCGCCACTCCTCCGCTCGCGTGCGCAGGAACTCCGCCTGCTCGAGCAGCGCGGCCAGGCGCGCCGACTCGTGGGAGTGGCCCAGCACGTCGTCCAGCGCGACGGCTGCGTCGTGCCGCTCGCAGTCGGCGTCCCCCGCGCGCAGCACGCTGCGGCCGCGGTAGTAGTCGAGCGGCGAGAAGCTGAGGCCGGTGCGCAGCTGATAGCCGGAGCCCGACACCGGAAAAGTATCGGAGAGCTCCGCGCCGCGCGCGAAGTGAATGCCCTGCAGGGTGAGGCGTGGCGCCATCAGCGCGTCTGCCTGACTGGCGGCGCGGGCGCGCACCTGCTTGCAATACGGAGACAGCTGCGCTGCAGCGGGCGCTGCCAGCAGGCTGCTGATCAGGAGGGAAGCGACGGAGAGTGCGCCGCGCGCAGAAGGCAACATGAGCGAGCGAAAAGCGAGTGGAGCCCCCCACCACCGCTGCAGGCTAATCGAGAGCCGCCGGAGGCGCCACGGCCCAGGAGCGAATGCGGAGCGTCTTGGCGTGGGCAGCGTCGTGAGCGCGCAGGTTGAGCACGACGTATTCGCCACGTGTGGTGCTGCCCCACGGATCGGGCTGCACGACCTCACCCGGGATGCGCTCGGCCACGGTGCCCACGGAGCGGCAGAACACGAGGCCCCAGAAGCACTGATACACCTCCGCGCCGGGCGTCATGCCCGGCAGCTGCGTGTACGGCACGAAGGCAAGCTCCAGATCTTTGTCCAGGGCGCGGAACAGCGCGCGCTCCTCGATCTGCTCCACCATCTCGTCGATCTGGGCGATGCGCTCCACCAGTGCGTCACGCTCGGCGGTGTGCGCGCGGCGCTCGGCGTCCAGCCGCACGATCTCCAGGTCCACGCGGATCAGCTGCTCCTGCCGGGTGACCAGCTCTGGCATCTGCGGGGCGGTGGTGTTGGCCAGCGCTTGCTGCGCCAGCGCCGTCTCCTCCAGCGCGGACTCACCCCGCACGGTGGCCCGGCCGTTGTCGAGCAGCGCCAGGCGCATCTCGTTCAGCTGCTGCTCCTGCCGGGCGAACTCCGAGCGCGAGATCAGCCCCGCCTCGAAATCCCTCTGCGCGCGGGCGGTGAGCCGCTGCTGCGCGTTGAACATGTTGGCCAGCACCTGCTTCTGATCGGAGAGGGCCGTGAGCTCTGCGCTGTTCTGCCGCGCGCGCTGCGAGGTGACCCGCGACGTCCAGTGCCGTGCCTCACCCGCGGTGCGCTTCAGCTCCAGCAGGCGAGCGAGCGCCTGATCGGCACCGGCGAGATCGGCCTCGACCCCCTCCAGCTCACCCACGGCGCGCACGCGCTCGACCCGCAGCTCACCCAGCCGCAGCTTGGTGCTGACCACTGCCTCACTGGTCGGGGACAGGATGGTGGGCACCACGAACGCATCGCGAGCCGCGGTGTAGATGGAGTACGCGCCGTAGCCCAGCGCGAGCGCCAGCACGCCCAGGGTGGCGATGGCGCCGATGCGAGTGCGCGCTGCCGGATCCGGCGCGGCGGGCATGAGCAGCGGCAAGGAGACGATGCCGCTCTTCTCCTCGACGTCCGACTCGGCTGCGGGCGCAGCGAAGGAAGGTGCGCCGGCTGCAAACGCTGCCGAAGAGGCAGAGATGGAAGAAGAGCCAGGCGCCGCTGCATCCGAGCTGCGCGAGCTGTCGGGGCTGCGACCCTCGGGGGGAACCAGCGGCCGCTGCGGCAGCACGAGCGTGGTGGCGGTGACCGAAACGAGCTTGCGAGCTGACGACACGACGGACCTCAAATCGCCGGGAGGCGAGCAAAGGTTATTGGGAGGCGACTATGTCAGACGAATAACCACCTGTCGAGTAGCGCCAGGTGGAGGATGCGGACGACGCTCGCCTTTTGCTGCATGCACCCGCTCTGCGTGCAACTGACGGTGCTCGGCAAGAGCGGACGCGGCGAGCAGACGAGCGGCGGAGCGCCGCCCGACGGAGTACCGCCCGACGGAGCGCGAAAATGGCTGAATGGCTGCTGAATTCGCGAACGGCGAAGCGCTCGCCGAGGGAGCGCCGGGAGCTGCGACTGCGATCTGGAGCCGAGCACTGATCTCGTTCAGTGCTCCCTCCCCTGCCGTCACTGGGGATTCAATCGGCGTTCAATCGGTGTTCAAGGGCTGATCACTTGCGGAGCATTGGCTGAAGGTTTGCGGAGGGTGATGGCAGAAGCTGGCTGGAACCTCTGCCGGGATGGCGGGGACGAGAACATTGCTCATTCATCTTTCGCGGCCCGGCCCGGGTGGGCGGCGCCGCGCTCCCGTTCAACGCCTGGCTGGTGGCGTGAACGTGATGCGCAGCCGGACCCGACTCCACCGCTCGCGCCGAGCGGTGCTCTCAAACGGAACAATACTGACCCAAGAGTGGCGAACTGCAATGCGATGAGGACGTTACTGGGGGCGACCGGAACGGGTAGACGGGCGCGCGTTCATGAACGGATTGAATGAGAGCGGTGCCGGCGCGACCTCAGGCCAGCGCGGTGATTCCGCCGCCCAGGTCACACCCTGTTGATTTGCGACAGGGATTTTTTCGCAGCGCGCCACCCGAGGCCGGAAGTGGGAAGGCGGGAGGCGGGGTTGCCGAGGGCGGGTTGTCGAGGGCGGGTTGCCGAGGGCGGGTTGTCGTGTTTCTCGCCATGTTTCGCGAACGGCGAGCGGGAGGCGGCCTGCGCTGAAGAAGACGTCCCGACAATAGAGAGCGCGCGCGAAATGCGGGAGCCCCGTGTGCGCAATTTCGCGCAGGCAATGCGTTGTGCCGCGCTCTACCCCTGTCCACTGCAGCGGACCGCAGCGCTGGCTGCACGGCGGTGCGCTGCGCGCGCAAAAACGCGCTGCCACGCAAAAATCAGTGCCGGCACGACACCACGCCGCTGAGCTCCGGCAGCACGCACAGAGCCGGTGAGACAGCCGGCGGCTACTGACTACGTGCTCAGCCGCGCCCGATGAATGGCATCTTGGTGGCGAGCACGGTCATGAACTGCACGTTGGCCTCGAGCGGCAAGCTGGCCATGAACAGCACCGCCTGTACCACGTTCTCCACCGCCATCATCGGCTCAGCCAGCACCGCGCCGTGCGCCTGCAACACGCCCGTCTTCATCCGTGCGGCCATGTCCGTCTCGGCGTTACCGATGTCGATCTGACCGCAGGCGATGTCGTACGCGCGGCCATCGAGCGAGGTGCTCTTGGTCAGCCCGGTGATGGCGTGCTTGGTGGCGGTGTACGCCGCGGAGAAGGGCCGCGGCACGGCAGCCGAGATCGAGCCATTGTTGATGATGCGGCCGCCCCGCGGGCTCTGCTCCTTCATCAGGCGAAAGGCCCACTGCGTGCAGTAGAAGGTGCCGTTGAGGTTGACGTCGACCACGCTGCGCCACTTCTCCACCGACAGCTCTTCCAGCGGCACCGCGGGAGCGCCGAAGCCGGCGTTGTTGAACAGCAGATCCAGCCGCCCGAAGCGCTCGCGGGTGCGCGTGAACAGCGCCTCGACGTGCGCCGGATCGCTCACGTCCGTCGGCACTGCCAGACAGCTGCCCGGCGGCGCCGCAGCCGCCGTGGCGTCCAGCTCCGCGGCGCGGCGGCCGCCCAGGCCCACCTGGTAGCCCTGCTGCGCCAGGGCCACCGCCACTGCGCGCCCGATCCCGCTGCCTGCCCCCGTCACGATGGCTACCTTGCCGCTCATGCGGGGGAATCTAGCCGCGCGCGGCCGCCGAATTCAACGCCGCCGAGCTCCGGTTGGGCGAGCTCGGCGCCGGCAAGTCAGCGCCGGCAAGGTCAGCGCCGGCGATGGCTCGCTTGCGCCAGGGTCTCCAGCACCGGCAGGGTCTCGTCCCAGGCGAGACAGCCGTCGGTGATGCTCTGGCCGTGGGTCAGCTGTGCGCGCGCCCGCAGCGGCTGATTGCCGCCCACCAGGAAACTTTCGAGCATCACCCCCATGACCTTGCGGCTGCCGCCGGCGATCTGCTCCGCCAGATCGGCCGCCACCAGCGGCTGGCGACGCGGATCCTTGCCGCTGTTGCCGTGGCTGCAGTCGACCATCACGCCTTCGCCGAGGTCCGCCTGCTTCAGCGCGGCGGCGGCGGCCTGAACGCTGGCCGCGTCGTAGTTGGGCTGCGTGCCGCCACGCAGGATGAGGTGGGTGTGCTCATTGCCGCAGGTCTCCACGATCGCGGTCAGCCCCTGCTTGGTGACGCTCAGGAACTGATGCGGGTAGCGGCTGGCCTTGATCGCATCCACAGCGATCGCCACCGAGCCGCCGGTGCCGTTCTTGAAGCCGACGGGCATGGACAGGCCGCTGGCGAGCTCGCGATGCACCTGGCTCTCCGTGGTGCGCGCGCCGATCGCTCCCCAGCACACCAGATCCGCGAAGAACTGTGGTGAGATCGGGTCGAGAAACTCCGTGCCCGTGGGCAGCCCCAGCTGAGTCACCTCGAGCAGGAACTGGCGCGCGATGCGCAGCCCGCGGTTGATGGCGAAGCTGCCGTCCAGATCCGGATCGTTGATCAGCCCCTTCCAGCCGACGGTGGTGCGCGGCTTCTCGAAATACGTGCGCATCACTATCAGCAGATCGTCGGCGAAGCGGTCTGCCGCGCCGCGCAGCTTGCCGGCGTACTCCAGCGCCGCCGCCGGATCGTGGATGGAGCACGGGCCCACCACCACCAGCAGCCGCTCGTCCCGACCAGCGACGATGTCTCCGACGGCGCGCCGCTGGCTGCGGACGAAGGCCGCCTCGGCGGCGCCGATCGGCAGCTCCTCCAGCAAGATCGCCGGGGGGATCAGCGGCCGCAGCCGCTTGATGCGAACGTCATCGGTGCTCTGGTCCATGTCCGGGACTTACCACCGGGGCCGGGCCAGCGCACCCAGCCCCGCGGGTGGCTGGCGGCTCAGACCGGCGGCTGGAAGGCGAAATCCGCGAAGGCGCGCTCGGTCGTACCGAACCAGGTGAACATCTCCTTGCGAGCCTTGTCCCAGCTCTCGAACACCTTCTTGTACGTGGCGTCCTTGGCGGCCTGCTCGGCGTACAGAGCGTCCGAGGCGTCGCGGGCGGCCTTCAGGATCTCGTCGGAGTAGCGCTCGAGCTGCACGCCCTGCGCCAGCAGCCGGGTCAGCGCCTGGGGGTTGCGCTGGTCATAGCGGTTCTGCATGACCACCCCGGCCTGGCTGGCCGCAAGCTCGAAGATCTGCTGATACTCGCGCGGCAGCTTGGACCACGCCCCGGTGCCGACCAGAAAGCTGAGCCCCGCCGAGGGCTCCCACCAGCCGGGATAGTAGTAGAGCTTGGCCACCTTGAAGAAGCCGAGCTTCTCGTCATCATACGGCCCCACCCACTCGGTGGCGTCGATGGCGCCGCGCTCGAGCGCCGGGTAGATGTCACCTCCCGCCAGCACCTGCACTGTGGTGCCGAGGCGGGTCATCACCTGCCCGCCCAGCCCGGGGATGCGCATGCGCAGGCCCTGCAGATCCGCGGCGGTGTTCACCTCCTTGCGGAACCAGCCACCCATCTGCGCGCCGGTGTTGCCGCCCGGGAAGCTGATCACCTTGAAATCAGCGTACAGCCCGCGGATCAGGTCCATGCCGCCACCCTCGTTCAACCAGGCCAGCTGCTGGCGCGCGTTCAGCCCGAAGGGCACGGCGGTGTCGAAGGCCAGCGCCGGGTTCTTGCCGGTGAAATAGTAGCTGGCGGTGTGCGCCAGCTCCACGTTGCCCTGGTGCACGGCGTCGAGCACCTCGAGCCCGGGCACGATCTCGCCCGCGGCGTGCACGCTGATCTTGAACTTGTTGTCCGTGAGCGCGGCCACCCGCTCCGCCAGCGTCTCCGCCGCGCCAAAGATGGTATCGAGGCTGCGCGGGAAGGACGACACCAGCCGCCAGTGGACGGACGGACCCGTGGCCGCCGGAGCCGAGGTGGCGGAGGGGGTGGCGGCCGCGGTGGTCTCCGAGGGCTCCGTCTTCTTGCAGCCCAGCGCCGCTGCTGCGCCCAGGGCGCCGATGGCGGTCATAGCATCGTGAACGAACTCGCGGCGTCGCATACGTACCCTCCTGAAATGAACGGGCTCTTATAGGTGCAACCCGCTTCCGCTGGGAAGCACCCGTGATGCTGCCGCAGAGCGTCGTGGTCCCGGCGCGCGCCAACAATGCGCTCGCAGCAGACGCGGCGCTGCGCGGCCACTTGGCCGCCGGCCGCGTATCGGCGGCACCGGCGCCGGGCTCGCTGGCAAGCCGCCAGCGCGCGAGACGCACACACAGCTCATGTGGGCTCTGCTGATGAGCACGTCCGCTCAAATGCGTTGAGCCGCGTGCGTGCACGATCCCGTTCGGATCGATGAAACACGTCTGCAACATGCAGCGAGTACCGCTACGAGCAAAGGAGCGTCCGTGAAACACAAACCCCTCTTCCTTCTTCATTCCACGTTCTCCAGCTCTGCCATCTGCTTGCTGGCACTTCAGGTGGCCGCGCAGGAGCCCGCTCCTGCGGAGCCCGCCCCTGCTGCGCCCGTGGAGCCCGCCGCACCTGCTGCCGCTGCCGAGCCGCCGCCTGAGCCCGAGCCGCCCGCCGCTGACGTGGTCGCGCCGCTCTCCCCCGCGGACCCCGAGCTGAACGCGCCCGCGGTAGAGGCGCCGCCCGTGGAGGAGCCGAAGGAGGATCTGGGGCCGCTCGAGGTGAGCGTGTGGGGCCGCATCGACACCACTCTGAACGGGGAAGAGGAGAAGGTGGACGACGTCGGCAGCACGGGGCTGATCCAGCTGTCCACCAACGGCAGGCTGCACGACTACTTCTCCTTCACTGCCAACTTCATCGCCTCTTACGGCGGCGGCGCCATCACGGGCGACGCGGCAATTCTCGACGCCATCCTGCAGTTCGAGCCGCACGATCTGTTTCACCTGTGGGCGGGCCGCAACCTGGTGCCGGTGGATCGCTCCAACTTCAGCGGCCCCTGGTTCATGGGGCCCTGGTTTTATCCGCTGTTCGGCTTCGCCGATGGGCAGATCGGGCCGACGGTGCCGAAGCAGGGGCCCTATGGTCGCAATGACGGCCTGACCGCGTGGGGTTTCTACGCGGCAGACACCTTCAGCATCAAATACTACCTCGGCGCGTACGATCTACACGTGCCGGACGAGTCACCGCTGATCTCGGGGCGTCTGAACTTGACCTTGCTGGGCGCCGAGCCCGGCTACTACAGCAACAGCACCTATTACGGTAAGGACCTGCTCGCGCTGGGTGCCGGCTTCCAGTACAAGAAAGACGGCTCCAGCTACGCCTGGAACTGGGATCCGGTGGCGATGGGCGGCCCCGCCCCCACCAGCGACTACTCCGAGTTCAACGTGGATCTGCTGTTCGAGAAGAAGCTCGGCAGTAGCGCCGTGCTCAACCTGGAGGGCGCCTACTACATGTTCAACGGCGACTACGAGCGCACGGACGCGGCCTGGTTTGCGGTGGCGAGCGTGCTCCTCGGCGGCGCCTGGCAGCCGCTGGTGCGCGTGCAACAGGCCCTGCCCGCGTATGAAGACGTGGACGAGACTTCGACCATCTTCGATGGGCAGATCGGCTACGTCCTCAACGGCTTCGCCACGCGCTTTGCCGCCGGCTTTCGGCACGCGACCGCGGGGGACCTGAAGGACAACACGATCTTCCTCGGCGCGCAGTTCATGAAATAACCTGCGCTCTCGAGCGGAAGCACCGCAGTGGCCAGCCCTCGGCGTGACCGGAGCCGAGGGCTGGTGCCGTACTGGGCGTGCCTGCAGGCAGGGAACGAGCTCAGGGCGCGGGCGCGAGCTCGCCGAACACGATGCCGCGGCCTGCCGTGGACAGATAGACGCGGCCGAAGACGTTGGCGTCCCCGATCACGAACTGGCCGTTGCCGGTGCCGCCATATTCGTGAGCGTCGTCGTTGATGCGCAGCCAGCTGGCGCCATCATCCGTGGAGCGATACACGCCGCGCGGGCCCTCGCCGCTGCGGCCCCAGATGTACAGCGCCGGGCGGGTCGCGCCGGGCGCGGGCGCTCCGAAGCCCACGGCGTCACACTGTTGCACGGCGGGCAGCGGCTGGAAGGACTCGCCCGAGTCCGTGGTGCGGGTGAGCCCGGCATTGCCGAGCGCCACCCAGACTTCTCCTTCCACCCCGGGCAGCGCGCGCAAGCGCAAGGCGCCGCCGCCGGCGAGCGTGGCCGTGGTCTCGAAGCTCGCGCCGCCATCGCTGCTGACGGCGAAGGCGCCGCTCTCGGGATCGTAGGCGTAGAACTTGCTCGGGTTGACGGTGTCGGCGCTGATGGCGTTCTCGAAGGCGATGCCACTGACGGCGCTCCAGCTGGCACCGCGATCGGCCGTGCGCTGCACCTCCTCCCCCACGGACCAGAGCAGCACGCTGCCATCCGCGGACAGCGCGAGATGGCCGCCGGTGTTGTCGTTGGGACGCGGCGTGAGCTGCCAGGTGCGCGCGCCGTCGCTCGAGAAATACAGCTCATTGCCGGCGCGGGCGAACACGCTGGGCGCCGCCGCGGCAAACGCCAGGCCATACGTGGTGCCGATGGCGGGTTGATGGCGGGCGGCGGGTGAGCGAGTGAGGTCCTCGTGGACGAAGCCGTCGTAGTCGCCGATCACGGATACCAGCGAGCCGCCGGGCACGCTCACGGCGTCGAGCGGCACCGTCTCCTCCAGCCCGGAAGCGGCGACCCCCCACGTGGACGGGGTGGCGGACAGATCCTCCGTCTGGAAGATGCCGTTACCCGACGCCACCCAGGCGCGCTCGGGGTCGAACGGATCGAGCTCGATCGAGCCCGCCCAGTGGATGGCGTTGTTCACCATCCAGGGGAAGCTGCCGGCGTCCATGCCGATGCGATTGCTGGCGACCAGATCGGTCCAGGTGGCGCCGCCGTCTTCACTCAGGAAGATGCGATCACCATAACCCCAGGGCTGCTGCTGGTAGGTGTTGATGGTGCTCGCGAGCACCCGGCTGCCGTCGCGGCTGGCGCTCACCCCGCCGAAGGCGCGCGCGGCCGCGCCACCTAGCGGCGACACGTCCGTCCACTGCCCGCTGCTGGTGTCGAGCTTCCAGAGCGCCCCTTGATCCATGGGCTCTGCGGTGCTGCCGAAGGGACCGGCGCCGTTGGCGTACGTGATGTACAGAGCGCCGCCAGCGCCGAAGGTGGCGCGCTGGGGCATGCCGCTCGCCGGCTGCTCGGGCACCGGCGCCCAGCTCTGGCCCGCGTCGGCGGACACGAACAGGTTGGGCTCGCCGCTGCGCGAGACGCCCACGTACAGGCGCTGGCTGCCGCTCGCGCTGGCGCTCGCCGGATCGAACAGCACGAAGGCGATGCCGTTGCCGTTGGGGGTGCCGGTCACGTCCAGCGCGCCGACCCGCTGCCAGCTCTGCGCGCGGTCGGCGCTGCGAAACAGCCCGTTGCGGCGCGTGCCTGCGAACAGGATCTCACCGCTGGCGGGGTCGACCGCCAGCCGCTCGCCGCTCTGCCGCCCCATGCCGTTGCCGTGCGCCGTGAACTGCGCGCTCACGTCGTGCACGCTGAAGCTGGCGCCGCCGTCCTCCGAGGCGAGGATCGCGGTGCGGCCATTGTTGAAGTATTCGATGCCGGCGAGCAGGTACACGCGCCGTGGATCGCTCTCGTCGATGGCCAGCGACTCGACCCCCCACAGGCCCTTCTCCTCCTCGTTGATCCAGTCGAGCAGCGCCACCCAGCTCTGGCTCGCCGCAGACCAGCGGTACGCTCCGCCCACGTCCGTGCGCGCGTACACGAGCCCGGGCGTGCTCTTCGAGGTGATGATGCCGGAGACAAAGCCGCCGCCGCCGATCGCGACGGGGCGCCAGACGTAGCCCGCCTCGTTGGCGACGCCGGACGGCACGACCTCCGGCACCAGCGGCGTGTCTTCCGGAGGGCCCAGCTCGCCGGGCGGCGTGCTGCTCGCTCCGCTGCCGCCCGTGCCCGCTGGGTTGCCCGGCTCGAGCGCGGGCATGAGCACGTCTGGCGTGGAGCCAGCCCCGGCGTTCGTGCTGCCTTCCGGCGTACGGCGCGAGGGAACCTCGGACTGCGCGACGCAGCCGGCGAGCACGAGCACGAGGGTGCAGCCTGCGCGATGGTGGAGGAGAGATGAGCTGGCCAAAGCGCAGCGAAGGTATCACGCGCGCTTCTTGCGAAAAGCGCGAAGGCGGCCGAGAAATGCCGGTAAATCGCACATGAGAGCTCATCTTTTCGTGATCGATCTGGCTCTTCACCGTTGCGCAGCGGGTAGCTCTGGATGAAACAGGGACTCGCGCTCGGCGAGCCGGTGGCTTCGCGAAGCGTGTGAAGGTACAGCACTGAGGGTGGGCGCAGTTCGCAAACCTGCGGTTTGGTGTAGCTTTGCGCGCGATGGACCGCCCGCCGGACCCCGAGCCAGCCGTCAAGCGCCTGCTGCCGTGGCTGGTGGCCATCGCATTCCTGATGGAGGCGCTGGATACGACCATCTTGAACACGGCGGCGCCAACCATGGCGGAGTCTCTGCAGGTGCTGCCGCTGAGCATGAAGTCAGTACTCTCCAGCTACACCCTGAGCCTGGCGGTGTTCATCCCCATCAGCGGTTGGATGGCGGACAGGTTCGGCACACGGCGCGTGTTCTCGTGGGCGATCGGCATCTTCACCCTGGGCTCGTTGCTGTGCGGGCTGGCCAGCGACATCCGGGTGCTGGTGGGGTGCCGCATCGTGCAGGGCATGGGCGGCGCGCTGATGGTGCCGGTCGGGCGCTTGACGATCGTGCGCACCTTCCACCGCTCGGAGCTGATCCGCGCGATGAGCTTCGTGGCCATCCCGGCCCTGGTGGGGCCCATGCTGGGGCCCGCGGTGGGCGGCTTCCTCGTGGACTACTTCCACTGGCGGGTCATCTTCTTCGTCAACCTGCCCATCGGGTTGCTCGGGCTGTATCTGGTCTGGAAGCGCCTGCCGGACTATCGCACGGCGCACGTGCAGCGGCTGGATCTGCTGGGACTGATCAGCTTCGGCGCGGGCACCGCGCTGCTCTCCTACGTGCTGGAGGTGTTCGGCGAGCACACTTTGAGCGGCGTCTCGATCGCGGGCCTGCTCGTGCTGGCGCTGCTCCTCCTGGGCGGCTACCTCTGGCACGCCCGGCGGACGGCTCATCCGCTGCTGCAGCTCGATCTGTTTGCCATCCGCACCTTTCGCTCCGCGGTGGCAGGCAGCTTCATCACCCGACTGGGCGCGGGTGGCCTGCCCTTTCTGCTGCCGCTGCTCTACCAGATCGGCCTGGGTTTCAGCCCGGTGCAGTCGGGGCTGTTGCTGATGCCGCAGGCGATGGCAGCGCTGGCCCTGAAGATGTGCATCTCGCAGATCTTGACCCGCTTCGGGTATCGCAAGGTGCTGGTGTGGAACACGGTGCTGATGGGCGCCACCATCATGAGCTTCTCCCTGATCGGGCGCAATACGCCGGTGCTGAGCATCGTGCTGCTGGCCGCGTGCTTCGGCTTCTTCGCCTCGCTGCAGTACTCCAGCATGAACACGCTGGCGTACGCCGACGTGCCAAGCGAGCGCTCCAGCATGGCCAGCACCATCGCCAGCACCCTGCAGCAGATGTCGCTCAGCTTCGGCGTGGCCACCGCCTCGCTGGCGGCGGCCATCTTCATCCCCGATCTGCACGCCCGCTCCGAGAGCCTGATCCGCGGTATCCACTCGGCGCTGCTCACCCTGGGCGGCTGCACCATCCTCTCGGCGCTGGTCTTCCGCAAGCTGCGGCCCAGCGACGGCGCCAGCGTCAGCCGCAGCGAGCTGAGCAGCGCCACCGTGGACGATGGCTCCGGCAGGACGTCCGTGCCGCCCCCGCGAGCGGCCGCGCCGCAGGGCTACGGCGCGCCGGACGGCTGAGCGCAGCGCCGGCGCGAGCACCGCCCACCACCGTCGCGGCGTTCAGCCGGGCAAGCGTTTGCTGATGTCGGCTGCCCTCAGTCCGCTCAGCTCGACCAGCTTGCGGCGGCTGCGCTCGCCGGAGAGCAGGCGGACCTGGCGGCGCGGCAGCTCGAAGTGGGCAGCGAGGGTGTCGATCAGCTCCTGGTTGGCCTCACCGTCGACGGGGGCGGCAGCAAGCGCGACGCTGAGCTTGCCGGCTTTGACCCCGAGCACGCGGCTCTTGCTGGCGCGCACCTTGACCTCGACCTCGATGCGCACGCCGGTCGGGGTCTCGCTCAGGCTGGGGAGCTCTGCAGCCATGGCTCAGCGCGCGCTCGCGGCAGTGAGCCCGGGCCACGTCTCCGGGCGCAGCCAGAAGGCGTCCTGGCGGCCGCCGTAGTAGTCATCGAGCACCGCGTCCATCACGGCGGACGTGCGCAGTGCGGTCGCGCCGGTGGAGGGGCAGGCACCCTGGCCGCGTAGCTGTTGCACGATGCTCTCCACCAGCGGCTGGTGGACGTGGGCGGGTTGCTCGACGGCGATGCTCTCGACGCGCTCGGGCGCGCCGGGGCGCTCGATGCTGCGGAGCTCCAGCGGCTCGCTGCCGAACACGCTGCCGCTGAGCGTGCCCAGGGTGCCGACAAACTCGAGGCGGTCGCAGCCCGCGGCAGAGTGAAACTGGTAGCGCGCGGTGCCGAGCACGCCCGACTCCGTGCTGAAGCTCAGCACCACCGTGTCCTCCGGCAGCCCCACCTCCGCGGCGAGCGCTGCGGGCTCGGTGGAGCGGCGCGCGGCGAAGCCCGCCGCGCGGGTCAGCTTGCCCAACAGGAAATCGAGCAGGTCGAGCACATGGCTGCCGAGATCGAGAAACAGGCCGCCGCCGGACTGCTCGACATCTTCGCGCCAGCCCGCGCGCGGCACCAGCGGGCCGCCGGGCTGCGGCGCTGGCGCGCGGCCCTGGTACACGTGGCTCACCGCGAGCAGGCGGCCCAGGCGCCCGGACTCGATCAGCTCCTGCACCTTGCGAAAGCGCGGCAGGCCGCGGCGATAATACGCCACGAACAGCGGCTGCCCGGCGCGCACAAACGCATCGACCATGAGCTGGCACTCGGCAGCGCTGCGCGCCATCGGCTTCTCCATGTAACAGGGCTTGCCGGCAGCGGCGACGCGCAGCGCATACTCCAGGTGGCTGCCGGGCGGGGTGGCGACGTACACCGCGTCCACCTCCGGGTCGTCGATCACGGCCTGGGCGTCCGCGGTGGAGCGCGCGATGCCGTGGCGGCGCGCGAAGTCGGCTGCCTTGTCGGCGCTCCGGCGCATCACGATGCTGACCGTGCTGCCCGGTACTTTGTACAGGGCCGGCGCGCTCTTCACCTCACACACGTCTCCGCAGCCGATGATGCCCCAGCGAATGGTCATGGCCGCAGGATACGACAGCCCGGTGACAGAGATCGTCTGAAGTTTGCGGGGTGAGTCGCCGATTCCGAGCATCGCCGTTTCGACGCTGAGTGATGGTGGCGAACTCGGCGGACCCGCTGGCAGCGAGCCCGCCGAGCCACCCCGGCTCAACGCCGCGGCTCGATCAGCCGGACGAGCGTACCGATGATGCGGTGAAACAGAGCCGCAGCGCGACAATGAGCCGACCCGAGCCACAGCCCAGCGACGCTTCAAAGCCGACGGGCGCCGCACGGCTCTGCGCTCAGCTCAGCCGGGGCACGCCAGGAACTGGCGCAAGGGTTTGGCAGTGGTGCGGCCCCCCACCCACGCCCTCGCCCTGGCCCAAGCTCTACCCCGAGCCCTGCCCCTGCCCCTGCCGAATGCCCGAGACGAGCCCGGTGAGCAGGCTCAGAAGTTGATCTTGCGCATGACGAAGCGCGGCAGCAAGCGGATCACCAGCATCACCAGCGCCCACATGCGTGGCGTGTACAGGAGCGGGCGGCGCCGCTCCATGGCCGCCAGCACGTCGGCGGCCACTTGCTCGGGCTCGCCGGCAAAGGGGGGTGGTTTGAGGCCGGCGGTCATGCCGGTCTTGACGAAGCCGGGCTTCACGCACAGCACGGACAGCCCGGCGGCGTGGTATTTGTGATCGAGCGCCTCCAGGTACACGGAGAGGCCCGCCTTGGTGGAGCCGTAGATGCCGACGGGCTTGCGGCCGCGATCGCCGGCCACGGACGAGAACACGGTCAGGCGCCCACCGCCGCGCGCCAGCAGCCGCTCGCGCACCAGCTCGCAGAACAGCACGGTGTGGGCGTAGTTGACGGTCAAGAGGCGGCGCGCCAGCTCATGATCTTGCTCGAGCTCGGCCTGGCTGGCGAACATGGCGGCGGTGACGATCACGGTGTCGAAGCCGCCGAGGGCCGCATCGGCGGCGTCGAGCGCGGCGCTGAAGCCCTGCGGCTGCTCCAGATCACACTCGGCGAAGCCGATGCTGCTCGTCGCGGTGTTGCCCGGCCTGCGTGCGGCCAGATCGGCGGCGCTGCGCTCCAGCTCCTGGCGCTGATTGCCGAGCAGGAAGACGGCGTCACCGCGGGTGGAGAGGCGGCGTGCCAGCGCGCGCCCGATGCCGCTGGTGCCGCCCAGAACCACTGCCTTCAAGCGCGATCTCCGAACAACCGCACGGACTGCGCGCTGCGCAGGCGGCGCTCGGGATCCCACCTGTCGCGCTGGGCCAAGAAGCGCGGCAAGCGCGGCTCCATTGCGGCGAAGTGCTCGGCGCGGGTGAAGCGATCTTTGGTCAGATAGATACGGCCACCGGCGGCGATCACGAGCTCGTTCAGGCGGTCCACGCTGCGCTGGGTATCGGCGGTCACGGCCATGTCGATGGCGATCGAAGTGCCCTCCAGCGGGAAAGACAAGAGGCCTCTGCCCTCGGGACCGCAGTCCTTGATCACACACACGGGCGACGCGCCGCCCAGACGGGTGACCTCGACCATCAGCTCGCGCACGGCAGCGGGGCCTGCGGCGCGCGGCAGCACGCATTGATACTGGGTAAAGCCGCGCGAGCCGTAGGCGCGGTTCCAGTGCAGGATGCCGTCCAGCGGATAAAAGAAGGTCTCCGGCGAGACCACACCGCTCTTCCGGCGCGGCAGGTGCCGCCAGTAGTAGGCAAAGTTGAACAGCCGGGCCGCGTTGGTGAGCGGATTGGGTGCCCAGAGCGGCATGTCGATGGGCACGGTCAGCTTGCGCGGCTGCTTCGGCAGCTCGGAGCCAGCCTCCTCCACCGTGGCCCAGCGCCCGGCGATCAGGATGCCGCGCCCGAGCGCGCTGCCGCCGCTGACGCAGTCGATCCAGCCCATGGTCATGGGCCACTCCGCGGCGACGCGCGCGAAGGCCGACAGGTACTCGTCGATGTTGCCGATGCGCTCGCTCTCCTGCCAGATCCAGGGGGAAGCGATGCGCTCGAGCTGAAACTCCACCTCCAGGATGTGCCCGAGCAAGCCCATGCCGCCGATCGTGCCGTAGAAGAGCTCGGGGTTCTCCGTGGCGCTGGCGCGGACGATGGAGTCATCCGCCAGGCGCAGCAGCAGCTCGCGCACGTGCGCGCCGAAGCAGCCGGCGCGATGATGGTTCTTGCCATGCACGTCGCTGGCGACCATCCCGCCGAGGGTCACGTATTTGGTCCCGGGCGTGACGGGCGGGAACCAGCCGTGCGGCATCACCAGGCGGTTGATCTCCGCCAGGCTCAGCCCTGCCTCGGCGCGCAGCACCCCTGCCTCGAGGTCGAGGCCGAGCACGCGATCGGCGAGCACCGTGGACACGACCTTGTCCGCGGGGCGGGCCGGCAACGATGAATCACCGTAGGAACGCCCGAGACCGCGGCACAGCGCCGCGCCACGGGTGACGGACTCGAGACGTTCACTGCCGATCTCGCGCCCGGGCGCGGGGATGCGCCCCCAGCCGCACAGGCTGGAACCGGCGGCGCTGGACGCCCGAGGCGCCGCTGCCGGCACCGGAGCAGGTTCCAGGGGCGTTTCCGGAGCGAGTGAGGTCTTGGCGATCATGGCTTGGATGCAACTTGTGAGTGACGAAGGAGTAGAACGGCGCGCCCGACCGGCCAATCCCTAACGTAGCACGCCCACGCATCCGGCCCAGCACGGCGAAAATCCAACCTCCGCGCCCAGGTGGCGGTTTATGGTACCCCCCGGTCCCTCGGTCTGGTGAAAGATGAACGCGAATCGACGACAGGGCGCGCCACTGCAGCCGCACGCTCCCGGGCAGCCCGCGCAGGGCGAGACGGTGTTGCGAGAGAGCCTGCGCGGCGGCCAGATGTGGTCACGCGTGTTGCGCCGCGGACAGCGCCTGCGGCTCGTGGACGTGGAGGGTGGCAGCGCGGTGGCAGCGCTCTTCTTCAACGCCGACGAGCACGGCGAACGCTACAACATGCCCGATACGCTCAAGGCGCAGCACATCGCCCGGCTCACCACTGGCTACGTGCTGTACTCCGACATGGGGCGGGTGCTGTGCTCGATCGTGTCGGACAGCCTGGGCTGGCACGACACCATCACCGGGCACGGCACGGCGGCGCAGAGCGAGGCGCTTTACGGCCGCGGCAGCTACCAGGAGCTGCGCAACGAGTTCCACCGCAACACGCGCGATAACTTCCTGACCGAGCTGGGCAAATACGACCTCGGCAAGCGAGACCTGACGGCCAACGTGAACTTCTTCGTCAAGGTGGCGGCCGACGAGAGCGGCGCGCTGCGCTGGGTGGAGGGGCACTCGCCCGCGGGCAGCCACGTGGAGCTGCGCGCGGAGCTCAACACCCTGGTCATCCTGTCCAACACGCCGCACCCGCTGGATCCGCGGCGAGAATACGCGCCGCGCCCGGTGGCGCTGGAGGTGCGCGCCGGCAGCCCCGCGGGCGCGGATGATCCGTGCCGGCGCTCGCGCCCGGAAAATGAGCGCGGATTCTTGCTGACCGAAGCCTACTTCGCCTGAGCTGGCGCGCCCCCGCGCGCTGCCGACCAGAGCCCGTGAACCTGCAACGAGAGCCGTCATGACCCTTGCCGAGAGCACGCTGGACCCCGCACATGCCCTCTACGATCACACCCTGGAGTCCGGGCTGGGCTGGACGCACCTGCTGAGCCCGGGGCAAGTCCTGCGCATCGTGGATCTGGAGGGAAACCAGGCCGTCGATACGCTTTTTTACAACGCGCTCGATGAGAGCGAGCGCTACAGCGCCGTGGATACGGTGCGCGAGCAGGGAAACCTGTACCTGAGCGTGGGCTCGCGGCTGCTCTCCAGCGAGGGCCGCGTGTTGTGCACGATCGTGGCGGACACCTGCGGCCGGCATGACACCCTGGGCGGCGCCTGCGCCGCGGAGAGTAACCAGGTGCGCTACGCGCTCGAGAAGAAGTTCATGCACAGCTGCCGGGACACCTTCTTGCTCACCCTGGCCACACACACCCGGCAGATGAGCAAGCGGGACCTGACGGCGAACGTCAATTTCTTCATGAACGTGCCGGTGACCCCGGAAGGCAAGCTCACGTTCGAAGACGGGCTCTCGGCGCCGGGCCGCTACGTGGAGCTGCGCGCGGAGCTGCCGCTGCGTGTGTTGATCTCCAACTGCCCGCAGCTCAACAACCCGTGCAACGGCTACGATCCGACCCCGATCCGGCTGTTGATCTGGAGCTCGGAGCACGCCGGCGACGCATCCTCGCGGGAGCTGCACTCCAGCCCGTTCACCCCGCAGCCCTCGGCCGACTGAGGCCCTGCCGGAGCGGCCCGCTTTCAATCGCATGTTTCAAAAGATTTTGATCGCCAATCGCGGCGAGATCGCCTGCCGCGTGCAGCGCACGTTGCGCAAGCTGGGCGTTCGCTCGGTGGCGGTATACTCCGAGGCGGAGCCGCGCGCGCGCCATGTGCTGGAGGCGGATCAGGCGGTGTGCGTGGGCGGGGCGGCCGCGCGCGACAGCTACCTGAACGTGCAGACCATCCTGGAGGCGGCGCACGCCACGGGCGCGCAGGCAATTCACCCGGGCTACGGCTTCCTGAGCGAAAATCCCGATTTTGCCGCGGCCTGTGAGGCGCGCGGCATCGCCTTCATCGGGCCCACGCCGGAGCAGATGCGCGCCTTCGGGCTGAAGCACACGGCGCGCGAGCTGGCGCGGCAGGCGGGGCTGCCGCTGCTGCCCGGCAGCGGGCTGTTGCGCGACGTGGAGCACGCGCTGCAGGAGGCAGAGGCCATTGGCTACCCGGTGATGCTGAAGAGCTCGGCAGGGGGCGGCGGCATCGGCATGATGCTGGCGCGCGATGCGAGTGAGCTGCGGCAGGTGTTCGCCGGGGTGCAGCGGCTGAGCCAGAGCAACTTCGGCGACGCGAGCGTATTTCTCGAGCGCTTCATCGTGCGCGCGCGGCACCTGGAGGTGCAGCTGTTCGGTGACGGGCGCGGGCAGGTGGTGGCGCTGGGTGAGCGAGATTGCTCGGCGCAGCGGCGCAACCAGAAGGTGATCGAGGAGACGCCCGCGCCGCGGCTCGAGCCGGGGGTGCGGCGCGCGCTGCTCGCGGCGGCGGTGAAGCTGGGACAGACCGTGAGCTACCGCTCGGCGGGCACCGTGGAGTTCGTGTACGACGCCGACCGCCAGGAGTTCTACTTCCTGGAGGTGAACACGCGCCTGCAGGTGGAGCACGGCGTGACGGAGGCCACGTACGGCGTGGACCTGGTGGAGTGGATGGTGCGCACCGCCGCGGGCCAGCCGCCGGAGCTGAGCACAGTGCCGGAGCCGCGCGGCCACGCCCTCGAGGTGCGGCTGTACGCGGAGGATCCGGCGCGCGAGTTCCGGCCCAGCGCAGGGCAGATCACGGCGCTCAGCTGGCCCGCCGCCGAGAGCGGGGTGCGCGTGGACACCTGGATCGAGGCCGGCAGCGAGGTCTCGGCGTTTTACGACCCGATGCTGGCCAAGCTGATCGTACACGGGCACGACCGCGCCGACGCCGTGCAGCGGCTGGAGCAGGCGCTGGCAGCGACCCAGATCGCCGGCATCGAGACGAACCTGCGCTACCTGCGCGCGCTGGCGCGCCACCCGGAGCTGCGCGAAGGGCAGCTCGTGACTCGCTCGCTGGCGAGCCTCGAGTTTCGCTCGCCGTCGGTGGAGGTGCTCTCGCCGGGGACCTTCAGCATCCTGGTCGACTACCCCGGGCGGCTCGGCTACTGGAACGTGGGCATTCCGCCGTCGGGGCCGATGGATTGTCTGGCGCACCGGCTGGCGCAGCACCTGGTCGGCAACGCGGAGCACGCGGTGGGGCTGGAGCTCACCATTTCGGGGCCGACCCTGCGCTTCGCGGAGGATGCGCTGATCGCGCTCACGGGGGCGCACATGCCGGCCACCCTCGACGGTGAGGCGCTGGCGCCGGGGCGCGCGCACGCCGTGCGAGCCGGGCAGACGCTGAAGCTCGGTGTGGCGCAGGGTGGCGGATGCCGCACGTACCTCGCCGTGCGCGGGGGGTTTGACGTACCAGAGTATCTGGGGAGCAGGACCACGTTCGTGCTGGGGGGCTTTGGCGGGCACGGCGGGCGGACGCTGCGGCGCGGCGATGTGTTGCACCTGCGGCACCTGGCGCCGTACGGCGAGCACGGTTTCGAGGGCGGCGCCGAGCCCATCGCGGTCCCCCCACTCCCCCCTGCCGGTGCTGTGCTCTCTCCCGCCGTGGCGCCGAGCTACGGCAAGCGCTGGGAGATCGGCGTGCTGTACGGGCCTCATGGCGCGCCCGACTTCTTCACGGCGGCGGACATCGAGATGCTGTTCGCCACGGAGTGGGAGGTGCATCCGCAGTCGAACCGCACCGGCGTGCGGCTGATCGGGCCGAAGCCGGAGTGGGCGCGCGCGGACGGCGGCGAAGCGGGGCTGCACCCGTCCAACATCCACGACGTGGCGTATGCCATCGGCGGCATCGACTTCACCGGCGACATGCCCATCCTGCTCGGCCCCGATGGGCCCAGCCTGGGCGGCTTCGTCACTCCGGCGGTGGTGTGCGAGGCGGAGCTGTGGAAGCTGGGGCAGCTGTGTGCGGGCGACCGGGTGCGCTTCGTGGCGATCACGCGCGAGGCGGCGGAGCGGCTGGAGGCGGAGCAACGTGAAGCGCTCGTGCAGCCCTTCACGCAGCGGGCGGCGCCGGTGCTGCGGGCGGTGGCGCCGGGCGGCGCCGTGCTGCGCGAGCTGGGCGCCGGCCAGCAGCGGGTGGTGTATCGACCGGCGGGCGACCGCCATTTCCTGGTGGAATACGGACCGCTGGAGCTCGATCTGCGACTGCGGCTGCGGGTTCACGCGCTGATGACGTGGATCGAGCAGAGCGGGCTGCGCGGCATCATCGACGTCACGCCCGGCATCCGCTCACTGCAGATCCATTTCGATCCACACCTGCAGAGCGCCGCGCGGCTGCTCGACGCGCTGGTGCAGGCGGAGGCGGAGCTGCCCGACGTCAGCGAGCAGACGATCGAGAGCCGCGAGGTGCACTTGCCGCTCTCCTGGGATGATCCTGCGACGCGGCTGGCCATTAGCAAATATGCACAGCTGGTGCGGCCCGACGCGCCGTGGTGCCCGAGCAACATCGAGTTCATCCGGCGCATCAATGGCCTGAGCAGCGAGCGCGACGTGTACGACATCGTGTTCGGCGCGAGCTACCTCGTGCTGGGGCTCGGGGACGTGTACCTGGGCGCGCCCGTGGCCACGCCGCTCGATCCGCGGCACCGGCTGGTGACGACCAAGTACAACCCGGCGCGCACCTGGACGCCGGAGAACGCGGTGGGCATCGGCGGCGCATATCTGTGCGTCTACGGCATGGAAGGGCCGGGCGGTTACCAGTTCGTCGGTCGCACCTTGCAGATGTACAATCGCTTCCGCAGCACGCGCGACTTTCAGTCTCCGTGGCTGCTGCGCTTCTTCGATCAGCTGCGCTTCTATCCGGTCTCTGCGGAGGAGCTCCTGGAGCTGCGCGCGGGCTTCCTGCATGGCAAGGTGGAGCTCCAGACGCGCGACTGTCGCTTTCAGCTGGGGGAATACGAGCGCTTCCTCGCGCAGCACGCGAGCAGCATCGAGGGGTTCCAGAAGCAGCAACGCCGCGCATTTGCCGAAGAGCGGCAGCGCTGGGCAGAGAGCGCGCGCAGCGGCGAGAGTGCGGGCCGCCTCGAGAGCACGCCGCAGCTCGATCCGTTCGGCGGGGGAGAGGCGCTGCCAGCGGGGGTGCAAGCGGTGGAGTCGCACGTCTCCGGCAGCGTGTGGAAGCTGCTGGTGGCACCGGGCGCGCGAGTGCAGAGCGGCGATCCGCTCGTCATCGTCGAATCGATGAAGATGGAGGTCGTGATCGAGTCACCCGCCAGCGGCACCATCGTGGACCTGCTCACCAGCGACGGCACCACCATCGCCCCCGGACAACGCCTCCTGACCCTGCGCAGCAGCTGACCCGCGCCTCAGCGCTGCGGAGGCCAATGCCCCTGCAGCCAGTCGGAGAGCTCCTGGGCAAACTCCCGCGGAGCCTCGAGCTGCGGCACATGTCCGATACCGTGCAACGGCACGTGGCTCCAGTCGGGGCGAAGCTGCTGGAGGCGCTGCCATGCTGCGATGGGATAGAGTGGATCGCGGGTGCCGTGGATGGAGAGCACGGGGCAGCGGACGCGCTGGATCCAGCGGGCGGCGAGCTCGGGCCAGATGAGCTGGAGGCCGAGGCTGCGGGTGATTTGCTCGTAGGCGCGCGCGGCGTCGGCGGCCCAGGTGAGGCGGTAGCGGGAGACGTCGATCAGGCGCTGGCGTAGCTCGGCGTCGAGGCGGGTGGGATCGGCGAACAGGAGCTTGATGGGGTCGTCGACGACGCCGGGGACGCCGCGGGTGGTGACGTAGCGGGTGACGAGGCGGCGGCCTTGCCAGGGGGTGGCGACGGCGACGTATTGCATGAGGTCGCGCAGGCCGAGGCTGGTGCGGCCCCAGGCGAGGGGCAGCGCGAGGGCGGCGAGGTGGACGGCGGCGACTCGGTCGGGAAAGCGGCAGGCGGTCTCGAGCGCGAGCAGTCCGCCGAGGGAGTTGCCGCCGAGCACCCAGCGTGCGTGGGGTGCCTCGGCGGTCATCACCGCGTGGGTCACGCGCGCGAGCACGCGCAGGGAGAGCGCTGCGCTGCCGGGCCGTGAGGCGCCGAAGCCGGGATAGTCGAAGGCGACCACGTGGGCGCGCAGGGTCCGGGCGATCTGGGGTGCGACGGCGTGCCAGGTGATGGAGTTGCCGCCCAGACCGTGGAGCAGCAGCACATGTCCGGCATCGCCGCCGCGCCAGCGGTCGACGTGCAGCTGGAACTGCTCGACTCGTAGCTGGTCACTCTCGTGTTTCACTGGACCCCGCTGTTCTCATCTCTGGTAGCTCACGGCGCGGCTGCTAGCGCGCCTGAGCCACCCCTTGCTCACGGCGGTAGCGCTGGCAGAGCTCGCTGCCGGCACTGACCCTGCGGCAGGGCGAGGGCCGTACGTGGTAGATGCGACAGCTGACCTTGCGCC
The DNA here is from genome assembly GCA_025937895.1 of Polyangiaceae bacterium. Lineage (GTDB taxonomy): Bacteria > Myxococcota_A > Polyangia > Polyangiales > Polyangiaceae > SZUA-265. The sequence continues at coordinate 49,059 of JAICQL010000002.1, forward strand.
CGGCGCTGCCGGACAGGGCCATGCAGCGGCCGTCGGCGAGCAGTCGCAAATGTAGCGTGCCTTCGTGCTCCCGCACGTAGCGCGCGAGCAGCTCGGGCCGGCGGCGCAGGCTGTCGCGTGGCTCTACCTCGATGTAGCCGACGAAGCCCTCGGCCACGTTTTCGGGCGGATTGAAGCAGCAGGCGCCGCAGCGCGTGCAGTCGTAGCTGGCGGCGGGCATCTCTTCAGGGCGCGCTGGCGGGCGCCTTGCGCTTGGCCACGACCTCGATCAGGCGATAACGGAGCGCGCTCGCGTCGGCGGGGGCAGGAACGGGGGTGACTTCGACCCGCAGCTCGTATTCGTACGCGGGCTCGTATTCGAAGCCGGCGATCGGGGTGTACAGGTTGCGATAGGGCTCGCTCGGGGACTCGCGCACCTGCAGACACTTCTGCGGCGCCTCGCCCTGGCAGTCGGCGAGCGTGGGTCCCACGAACAACGTCTGCACCTGCGCGGGCGCGGTGGGCTCTGGCTCAGCGGCAGAAGATGGGGGCTGGGCGGGGTCGGGGCCCTCTGCCTCTGGGTCGGTGGCGGGCGCAACGGGCACCTCGGCAGGGGGCTCGGCAGGCTTGGAGCCGGAGCACGCGAGCGCGGCCAGGAGAGCCAGGGTCAGACCGAGGTGTGACATGGAGCGAGCGTAGCGCACTCTCCGGGCGTGCACCTCGCGGAATCGAGCAGCGGGTCTGGCGGCAGCGGAGCGCTCGTGGGACGGTAGCGCCGTGACCCAGCATCGACCTCTTCCGCGCAAGGCCGAGCCGAGCTCGGCCGCCTCCCGCCGCCTTGCTCTCTCGCCCGCCGCGCCTGCGCTGGGTGCGCTCGCCGGAGCCGTGCTCTGCGCCAGCGCCAGCTGGGCATGCCAGGACGGTGCTCGCTCGTCTGCGCCACCCAACACGGCGTATGGAGCCTCGCAGCCCACTGCTGCGGCGTCTTACCCCTTCGGGCCACCCCCTGCACCCGCCAGCCCCAGCGCCGAGGGCTATATGGCGCAGGCGCTGCGGCAGCTGGGCAGCGCGCTGCTCTTCCTGCCGGGCATCTCGCAGCAGCAGCAGGTGACGTTCGAGACCATCAATGGTCAGGCCATCATGGATGGCGATGTGATGCTGGGCCCGGCCACGGCTTTGCTCTTTCGTTATGGCATGCCGCGCCCGGGCTCCGCGGATCGGAAGAGCGCGGTGGCCGTGGGGAACCGCGGCTACCTGTGGCCCAACAATGAGATCCCGTACGAGGTGGACGCCTCGGCGCGGAGCAAGCAGGCGGCCATCGACTGGGCCGTGCAGCAGTTCGCGACGACGACCTTGCGGGTGCGCCCGCGCACGGCGGCGGACCGCGACTATGTGGTGTTCCGCTGGCTGGGCCAGGGCTGCATGTCGTACCTGGGGCGCACGGGCGGCGCGCAGGAGATCGACGTGACCAGCTGCGCGGGCGGCAACCTGGTGCACGAGCTGCTGCACGCGGCCGGCTTTTACCACGAGCAGTCGCGCGGCGATCGCGATCGCTATGTGAGCATCGTGTGGGATGAGATCGCGCCGGAGATGCGCGCGAACTTCGAGCTGCGCGACGCGGACGGCCAGGATATCGGCCCGTACGACTACGGCAGTATCATGCACTACGGGAGCACCGCGTTCAGCCGCACGGGGCGTCCGACGATCGTGCCGCGCCAGGCAAACGTGCAGATCGGTCAGCGTGAAGGGCTGTCTGCGCTCGATCGTGCGGCGATCGAGACGCTGTATCCAGCGCAGGGCTCGCGCGCTCCGGCTCCGGCAGCGAGCGCGCCCGCGCCGCTGCCGTCACTGCCGCTGCCTGCTCCCACACCGCCCGCTCCCACACCGGCGCCTGCTCCCACGCCGCCTGCTCCCACGCCGCCACCCGTTCCCGCACCGGCGCCCGTACCCACCCCCGCGCCAGCCCCGCTGCCGGCGCCCGCTGCGAGCGCCTCCTTCACGGGTAGCTACGACTCTGCGCGCGGAGTGGTGAGTTGCTCGCAGGGTGGGCTGTTCGTCAACTGCCAGTATCCGGGCGGCACGATGTTCTGCGCCGCAAACGGCGCCGAGCTCGCCTGTACGTGGAGCGGTGACGGACAGGGCCGCGCCAACTTCCAGCGCCAGGCGAGCGGGGTGCTGGCAGGGACGTTTGGCAACGGGCTGTCCGCGGACAATCGCGGGCGATGGGATCTCACGCCGCGCGGCGGCGGCACGACGGCGGCACCCGCGCCGGCAACGCCAGCGCCTGCGCCGGCACCAGCACCCACTCCCAGCGCGCCGGCTCCGAGCGCGCCCGGCGCCGCCGTGGCCCTGTCCGGCAACTTCCAGAGCACGCGCGGTCCGATGACGTGCACCGATGGCGGCTCCAGCGTGAGCTGCAACTTCCAGGAGTCGGACGGGACCAGCGGGCGGCTCGACTGCGCCAAGAGCCAGAACGGGCTGGAGCTGTCCTGCGCGTGGATCACCTTCTTGCCGCGACCGGCGACGGGGCGCGCCATCCTCACCCGACCCAGTGTTGCATCTCGCCAGCTCAGCGGGACCTGGGGGCTCTTCCTGGCGCCGAGCGGCGGCGGGACGTGGAACATGACGGGGCAGTAATGCTCCATCGGTAGCTCGACAGAGCAGCGCGAAGAAAAAATTCGCAAGCGCGGGAAGAACCCCGCGCGACTGCGGGTTCTCGCTTTTACCCGGGTCATGGTGCGGCAGTGGCGGTCGCCCGCGCCCGGGCCACCAGGCGCGCCGCGCACGGAGTGAGGCAGCGTGCCTCGGCAGCGTTGCTGCCGCCGCTCGAGCTGCGGCCGGCCGCTGAACATTCAGCGCACACCCCGCGAACATGCGGCGAATGCGCGGGGCTCAAACCCTCAACGAGGCCCTCGGGCGAAACCTTCAGGCGAAACCTTCAGGCGAAAGGAGCGGAGACCGATGCTATCCGAACTGATTCATGAGTCCTACGACAGCCCGGAGCGCGAGCTCCCCAGCCCTCGCCGGGCAAGGCCGCCCGAGCGGGTCCGAACCCCGCCCGAGCGGGTCCGAACCCTGGGTGGTGAGGCGTTACACATCTGGACGGTGGGCTTCTCGGGCAGCGCGGCAGAGCGGGTTCAGCGCAGCTGCGAGCGGGTGGGACGGCTGGCTCGGCGCTTCGGCGACTGCTGGCGGCTGGCCCAGTATGTGATGCCGTGCTTCGGCGGCGCTCTGGTGCGGCGCCCCGACCTCCTGATCGTCAACGCGGATCAGCTGAGCCAGCATGACCTGGACTGGCTGCAGGAGCTGGGCGGGCCCTTGCCAATCTTGAAGATCGCGAGCTCCGAAGCGCTGGCAGAGGGTGAGGCAGCGCTGGCTCAGCGCCTGCGCACGGCGGCCCGCAGCTTTGCCCAGTCCGTCAGTCCCAGCTGGCCCTGAGGGCTTGCGCTCAGTGCCCCGAGGCAGGCGCGGGTGGGTTCAGCCCGCGCAAGCGGCTGGCGTGCACCGAGTTGGGATAGCGGCGCTGAAACACCTCCGCGCGCCGCTGAGCCTCCGGCAGCCGACCCAGGCGGCGCAACGCCTCGATGGCCAGCGCCTCGCGCTCCTCCGCCAGCACGCCCTCGCGGAAGCGCCGCTGATGCTCGCTGGTGAGCGCCAGCGCACGTGCCGGCTGCGCCACGAGCGCTGCCTGGGCGCGGCGCAGTAGCTCCACTTCGCTGCCGCCGGGTGTCCGCCGCGCGCGCGGCGTGGCCTGTGCAGCACGCTCCTCCGCGGGCTCTCCCGCAGCGGGCTCGCGAGCGGCAGGTGGCTCGCTCGGAGCCGATGCCTCGAGCTGCGGTGCCTCGAGCTGCGGTGCCTCGAGCTGCGGTGCCTCGAGCTGGGGCGCCGGGTCGAGCTGGGGCGCTTCGAGCTGCGCAGGCGCAGGCGCAGGCTCAGAAGGCGGCGCCTCCGACGGCGGCCGCGCCGTGAAATACCAGAGCGCGGCGATGCTCCCCGCCCCCGCCACGGCTCCGGCGGCCCAGCGCGCGAGCCGCAGCCCGCCACGCGTTGCCGTCGCCACCTGGTTCGCAGCGGGTGAGGCCAGGTCCGCGCCGATCCTCTCCGCCAGCCCGTGCGAGAGCTGCGCCACCTGCTCGGCGCTGCCCAGCGGCAAGCGCCCCGCGCGCAGCAGCTCCGCGAGCTCGGCGGGCGCGTCCGAGCCGGGCTCGGTCCAGCGCGGCAACTTGGGCTCAGCGCTCATCCTTCAGCTCCTGCTCCCGGTAGCGCTCGAGCAACAGGCGCCGCGCGGTGTGTAGCCGTGAATACGCCGTCTGCAGCGGACAGCCGCAGGCCTCCGCCACCTCGCGCATGGGCAGCTCCTCCAGCTCGTACAGCACGAAGACCTCGCGCTTGTCGGCGTCGAGCGAGTCGAGCAGGCGCTGCAGCGCCGGCCAGCGCTGGCCGCGCTCGAAGGCCTCCAGCGCCTGTGGGTCGCTGGCCTCGGGCAGCTCCGAAACGGCACGCTCGCGCCGCACATGGGCGCGGCGCCGGTAGTTGGAGGCCACGCGCACGCAGATGCCATAGATCCAGGTGCGCAGCGAGGAGCGGCCGGCAAAGCCGGCAAGCCCGCGGTGCACCGCGACGAAGACCTCCTGCCCCTGATCCTGGACATCGGAGGCAGGGACACCGAGGTGGCGGAGCACACGCAGGACGAAGGGCGCATATTCGCTGAAGACTCGTGAAAAGTCCGCAGCTGGTGCCAGCTCGCGCTGCTTGGGAGCCAACCTCACGCCGGACCTTCAGCGAGTGAGTAGCCGCGCCCGCAGAGAATTATTAACTCAAAGCTCGAGGCCGAGCGACAGCCGTCCGCCGCCCCAGACCCAGCCCTGGCGGTGTAGGGTGATCTGGTCCCCATCGACATAGTAGTAACGGCGACGTGCGGGCGTGGCTAACAGCGAGCCAGAGACCGAAATGAGCCAGTCTCCCAGCCGGTAGCCGATGCTCTGTTCCACTCCGAGCGCCAGCGACAGCCGCGGCTCGTCCCTGTCGGCATCGGAGCCGAAGCCCCGCGCCTGCACCAGCGCGAGCAGCTGCTCTGCGCACAGCCGCGCCTCCAGCCGCTCGCCGCGGGGCGACCACGGGCACACGCCCAGCTCCAGCGCGCGCGCAGCAAACTCCCCGCCGGTGAGCGCCCCCGTGCGCTGATCGAAGAACTGCGACCCGCGCAGCCAGAAGGGCCAGCCCCCCGGCGGCCGCAGCTCGAGCTCCAGCGCCACCGCCAGCGCCGCGCCTGGTAGCAGCCCGCCGAACACGCCGAGCCCCGCGCTGGGCCGCAGCTGCCAGGGCTGCCGCGGCGCGGGCACGTCGGCGGGGATCTGCAGCGGGGTGGCGAGCGGCACCGGCGCGGGCGGTGCGCTCACGACGCTGCTGGGCGGCGGCAACGCCACGTCCGCCGCCAGGGAGAGCACCAGCGCCAGCGCCTCGTCCAGCGCCGAGCAGTGCCGCGCGCGCGTGCTCAGCTGCCGGCGCCCGAGCGGCCGCTGCTCGCGATCGAACAGCTGCAGCTCGATGCGAAAGCCCTGCGCCCCGCGCTGCGCGTGCAGCTGCGCGTGCAGGTCCGCCTCGCCCCGGGCCACGAACACCCGCCGCCCGAGGCGCTGCTCCACGGCCGCCGCCAGCTGCTCGGCGCTGGCGCAGGCGTGCGCACCGGGGCCACGCTGATAGTCGAGATACAGCCGCGCGGGGCGCACGGCGCCGTCCGGAGCCGTTGCGGATGCGGATGCGGATGCGGGGGCGGGGGGAGCAGTGGGGGGGGCAATGGGCGCGGATTGCGCGTGCACCGTACCGGCGAGGAGCGCCCCGGCCAGCGCCGGCCATGCACGGCCCCAGCACGACATTGCGGCTCTGCGTCTCATCGCGGCAACGGCACACAGCAGCCGGTGATGCAGTAATGCAGCCGCCCGCACGCTCCGGGGTCGCTCGCGTCGCAGGGCGTGACCCCCGGGTTGCACTCGGGCAACTGCGCGCCACCGCAGCTCGCCGGCAGCGCGCTCTTGCCCAGGCACAGCTCGCACGGGGCGCAGTCGTTCTGGCAATCGGGCACCGGCGTGCAGGGCCGGCACACGTTCGGGTCGGCGCTGCTGCCCAGCTCGCAGTGGCTGCCCTGCGGCCCCTCCGAGCCGAGCCACACGAAGTTGCCGCTGTTCGCCGGCAGCTCGCAGCAGCCAAAGCAGTCGCAGCCGTTGGGGGTGAGCGGCAAGCACGACTGGCGGCAAGCGCTGGTGCGCCGCGCATCGGCCTGGCAGCGCTGCTCGGTGGCGTCGTACGCGCAGCCCTCGCCGGCGGGTGACAGCGGGTCGCAGCGCAGCGACCAGCCACAACCGTCGTCGCCCGCGCCCACGTTGAGATCGAAGAAGCAGTCGCTGCGGCACGAGGGGTTGGCGCGCATGCTCTCGCCCGTGAACAGCTCCGCCTCGCTATCATCACAGGGCCCCAGGCACTCCGGATCGGCGGCGTCGCTCAGACCATCACCGTCATCGTCGCGACAGTTGCCGCAGGCGCGCTCCATGCCGGCACAGCGCACCGGCTCACACACTCCGCTCGGCACCGGCACGGGCAGGCCCCCGTCCGGTGGATCGAGCGGGTAACCATCGACGAAGCCGCTACCGGCAGCGCCGCCGGGCGAGCCCGCGCCGCCGGGCACGCTCGCGAAGTTTTCGCCGAGCTGCACGCTCTCGGTGCACTGCCAGCCGAGCGCAGCGAGCGCGAGCAGAGCAGCGCAGCACGGCGCTCGCGGCCGCCGCGCTCCCGGCACGGTACGGCGGCGGGGTCCGGACATGGCTCATCGAGTATGACGCATCCCGCGCGAGCTCCGCACGCCCCTGCGCCGTTCCGGCACGCAGAGATTCTGCGCACGCTTTCATAAATCCCGCCGGGGCCCCGCTACTCACTCGCCGAACCTGCGAGGAGAACAAACATGCGAAGGTATCGAAATGCAACACCGGCCGCCCTCTTGCTGGGCCTGGGCCTGTTCGCTGCGTGTGAGTCCGAGGACGTGCGCTTCGAGCCCGTCAGCGCCGAAGAGGGCTCGAGCTTCGACTCGTATACCGCTTCTCGCCAGGAGCTGCCGGCTGCTGCCAATGCAGACGCTGCCAGCGCCGATGCCGGCGCGGGCCGGGGCAATGGCTCGCTCTCGCTGCCCGGCTCCGTCTCCGTGAGCGACGACGGCAAGCTGCTGTGCGGCGGCGCGCTGTGCGCGTGCAACAACGGCCTCGACGACGACGGTGACGGCACCGTCGACGGCTTCGACGTGGAGTGCACCGGCGGCCTCGACGACGACGAGGGCAGCTTTGCCACCGGCATCCCCGGCGACAACCGCGACCCGAAGTGGCAGGACTGCTTCTTCGACGGCAACTCCGGTCACGGCGACGATCGCTGCCGTTACCCCACGGGCTGTCTCACGGCTGAGCTGGCCTCGGACGACCCGGCGTGCGCCGTCACCGAGCAGTGCCGCAACAACTGCCTGCCGCTGGTGCCCAGCGGCTGTGACTGCTTCGGCTGTTGCAGCGTGGGCTTGCCCGGCGGCGGCAGCGCCGACGTGAAGCTGGACGCCTCGTGCTCGCTGGAGAAGCTCGGCGACCCCGAGGCCTGCGCGCCCTGCAGCAAGAGCACCGCGTGCGAGAACACCTGCGATCGCTGCGAGCTGTGCGCGGGCAAGACCGCCGCCGACCTGCCCGCGGACTGTGAGCAGGCCCCCCCCGCCGAAGATCCGCCCGCAGGCGACCCGCCTGCAGACGACCCGCCCGTCGAGCCGCCGCCCGCCAACGAAGACGCCTGCGACGGCAACCCCTCCTGCAGCGCCGAGTCCCCCTGCGCCGCCGGTCAGTTCTGCTCGCAGGGCTGCTGCATCGCGCAGGTCGGCGTCATTCGCTGAGCGGCTAGGTCACCGGCACGCCTTGGGCGTGACCCCGAAGATGGTCGCGTCCAGGCAGCCGAGGCCGGTGATGTCGTCGTACAGGCCGCAGTTGCCGTCGGCCGCGCGGCAGCAGCCGCGCAAGGTGGCGCCGTTGTAGACGGCGCCGCCGACGGCCAGGCTATCGCAGGTCTCGAGCAGCTCGAAGCGGGGTGGGTTCGGCTGCTCGCGGGGCTCGCAGGAGCGGGCGCCGCGAAACTCGCGCGAGAGCTCGAGCCCGCACGGGTCTTCGTTGCCGCCGACTTCGGCCTCGGCCTGGCCGGAGCCGCCGTGCTGGGTGCAGCAGGCGGGCAGCTCGACGCTGCGGCTCTCGTAGCTGGCGCAGCTGACGGTACCGCCCGCGCTGGGGCAGTTGATGGTGTCGGACTCGGTCTCGCAGCTGCAGGAGCTGCCGTGATAGCAGGCCCACAGCGCCTCGGCGAAGGCAAAGGCCGCGGGGGCCGCGTCCTTGCCGCAGCGCTCGAGACACGCGCTGCCGTGGCACTCGGTCAGGCGCATGCAGTCGAAGACACCCTTGCACCCGGGCACGTCTTCGCACACCGCCAGCTGCCCGGGGCACTGCTGGCAGGCGCAGCTGTCGCAGCCCTTGAAGGAGTCGCAGCTGCCGTACACGGCGTCAAAGCAGGTCTGCCCGGAGCTGCCGCAGGTGCAGCCAGTGGCGCCGCCGAGCGGGCAGCTATTGCTGGCACAGCAGCCGTGGTGGCCGCACTCGGCCATGCACTCGGAGAGCTCCCTGCCCTCACAAGTGCACTTGGCGACACAGCTGTTGCAGCCGCCGCACAGCTCGTGGCCGGTGTTCGTATCGAACTCGCAGGCGTCCTCCAGCGCGGGCGGGCCGCACAGGATGGCGCACGCCGCTTCATCACCGCCGCCGCTGCACACGCACTGCGAGGTGCAGTCGGCGCAATCCGTGCAGCTGTTCTCGGCGCTGCACACCGGCTCGGGCCCGGGGTCGTCGGGCGGGCTGCACAGCACGTTGCACTGCTGGAACGACTCACCGCTGCAGGCGCAGGCGTCGAAGCAGTTGCTGCACTGGGCGCAGCCGTTGTCCTCGGAGCACTCCGGTGCGGGCGCCTGATCGCCGCACGCGCTCTGGCACACGCTGAAGCGCTCGCCCGAGCACAGGCACTGTCCGAAGCAGTCCGCGCAGTCCTGGCAGCCATTCTGCTGGGTGCAGCTGCGCGCCGACTGCTGCACCTGCGGCGCCAGGCAGGTCAGGCACGCCGATGAGGCGGCGCAGGTGCGGACGGCCAGGGCACTGCGAAAGCCGGCGCCGCTCAGCCCGCCGTTGGCCTGGATGACGGCGCCGCAGGCCTCCACACAGTTGCCCGCTGCGCGCTCGGACAGCTCGCAGCGGGTCTCGCGCAGGCACTCCCAGATCTCGGCGCAGCCGCCCTCGCTGCTGCGGCACTCCACCAGCTGCTCCGTGCAGCTCTCGCACACGCAGCCGGCGCAGTCGCTCTGCCCGGCCAGCTCGGCGCAGCCGGAGCGGACCTCGCACTCCTCTCGGTGCACGTCGAGGCAGCCGCTGCAGTCGCCGGGGCTGCAGCCCGCGTAGCCTTGCTCGGGATAGCTGCTGGCCACATCGGCGCGCCGCTCGTCGATGCCGAGCACCTTGGCGCAGGCCGCCGGCAGCAGACCGGCGAGTAGAACCAGGCAGACAGCGAGGACGGGGCGGTGGGGAGCGCGCGCAGTCGACGTCACGCCCGACGTTAACGGCGCGCCGCCGGGGCCTGCTTAGGCGCCAGGGTAGGAGGTCAGCGGCGGGAGGCCAGGTAGCCCCGCCAGCCGCCGAAGTGGCTGATCTCCTCGGCGCCCTCCGTGGCTATGGCTTCACACAAAAAGCCCTTCACCCAGTCCCCGCCCTCCAGCTCCACGTTGCCGATGCCGAGCGGCGCGCCCACCTGGGCCACGAACTGCCCGAAGGCGGCGGCATCGAGCCGGTATACCTCGAGCTCGATGCTGCTGCCGCCCGAGCTCACCCGCACCAGGCCGGGCTTGGCCGGCACGGTGCCGGCGAGCGCGTACAGGCGGTAGTGCGGACCGCTGCGGGTGGCGAGCTCGAGCCGTGCGCCCAGCTCCACCAGCTCGCGGTGCAGCGGCTGCCCGCTGAGGTGTGCGCCGACCACGGCCAGGCGGATCGACTGGCGCAGGCGGGCGCCGGGGCTGGTTGCCAGCCGCGCGAAGGTGCTGCCGGTCGCAGGCGCTGCCACGGCGATGCCGGTCGCTCCGACCGTGCCCTCCCCGCTCTGCTCCCAGCGCTGGCCCAGCTGCATCAGCGCGCGATCGCAGAACGCGGGCGCGAGCAAGGTGATACCAAACGGCAGGTGCTCCGCCTTGAACCCGGCGGGTAGCGCCAGCCCGCACAGATCCAGCAGGTTGGTGAAGTTGGCGTAGATGCCCAGGCGGCTGTTGAGCTCGATCGGCTGCGCGGCGAGCTGCGCGTGCGTGTACGAGGTAGCAGTGGTCGGGACGACCAGCAGCTCGAGCTCGCGCCACACCTCGTCCGTGGCGCGCCGCAGCTCCTGCAGGCGATAGTGCGCGCGGAAGGCGTCCAGCGCCGAGTGCCGGCTCGCGCCGCGCACGATGGCGGCCACGGTGGGATCCACGCCCGGGCCATCCTGCGCCACGTACTCGCCGAAGGCCAGCGCGCGCTCGGCCAGCCACGGGCCCTGGTACAGGAGCTCTGCCGCCTGCTGGAAGGGCGTGAAGTCGATCTCGATGGGCGTGCCGCCGAGCTGCGCGAGGCGCTCCACCGCCGCGTGAAAGGCGCGCTCTGCGGCGCGATCGCCAAACCACTCGAGCACGCGCGGCACGCCGAAGCGGAAGCCAGTGGGCGGTAGCGCGCTCTGCCCGGGCGGAACCGCGCGCGAGAAGGCATCGCCCGGATCGAAGCCGGCAGCCAGCTCGCACACGCGCCAGGCGTCGCTGACGTTGCCGGCGAACACCGAGACGCAGTCCAGGCTGCGACAAGCGGGCACCACCCCGCGCGTGCTCAGCCAGCCGCGCGTGGGCTTGAGCCCGACGATGTTGTTGAAGGCGGCCGGCACGCGCCCGGAGCCCGCCGTGTCGGTGCCCAGCGCAAAGCTCACGTGCCCGAGCGCCACGGCCAGCGCCGAGCCGGAGCTGGAGCCGCCGGAGATGTGCTCGGCATCGAACGCCGAGGAGCAGGCGCCGTACGGCGAGCGCACGCCCACGAGCCCGGTGGCGAACTGATCCAGGTTGGTCTTGCCCAGCACGATGGCGCCCGCTCGACAGAGCGCCGCCACGGCCGGTGCGGACTCCGCCGCCACCCGCGCAAACGAGGGGCACGCGCAAGTGGTGAGCACCCCCGCCACGTCGATGTTGTCCTTGACCGCGAAGGGCACGCCGTAGAGCGGCAGCGCCTCGCCTGCGGCGCGGCGCGCCTCCACCTGCTCCAGCTGTTCCACGATGCTGTCCCAGCCCAGCAAGGTGATCCAGGCGTTGCTGCTGGCCGCCCGCAGCGCGCCCTCGTGCGCCCGCTGCAGGGTGTCGAGCGGGCTGCGGCGCCCGGCGAGGTAGTCCGCCTGGAGGGTCTGGAGCTGTAGGTCTTCGCTGGCTGCGGTCATGCTGGGCCCTCGGCTGTAGGACAGGCCGAGGAGCGCGTCAAAGCCTGGCAGAGGTCGCGTCGCTGGAGCGTTTCGGCGCGGCAACCACCTGGGGCAGCCAGACCTGAAAGGCGGCCCCCCCGCGCGCGCTGGGCTGGCAGCTGAGCTTGCCGGAGTGGCGATTGACGATCACGTCATAGGCATACGCCAGGCCCTGACCGGTACCCCCGCCCACGCTCTTGGTCGTGAAGAAGGGCTCGAAGATCTGCTCCAGGAGCTGGGCGGGTACGCCCGGCCCGTCGTCGCTGACGGTGACCTCCACCCCGGCACCGGCGCTGCGCGAGCGGATCTGGATGCAGCCGCCGCGCGCCGCGCCGCCATAGTCGCCGCGGATGGCCTCCACGGCGTTGTACAGCAGATGCAAGAAGACCTGGTTCAGCTCGGGCATCAGACAGGGCACGAGCGGCAGGTCCGGCTGCAGATCGAGCTCCACCTGGGCCAGCGGCTGCCACACCGCCCGCGAGACCGCGAGCGCGCTCTGGATCGCCTCGTTCAGGCTGCCCGGCGCGCGCTCCGCCGGCGCCCCCTCGCCGGTGAAGGCCTTGAGCTCGGCGATGCGAGCCGCGATCCGCTCCACGCCCTCCAGGCTCTGCGCCAGCGCCTCGGGAGACTGCTGCAGGATGAAGCCCAGCCGCTGGCGGCGCCAGCCCGCGCGCAGGCTGCTCGCCAGCGCCTCCGGCAGGGGCTCCTCGCGCGCCGCCCACTCGCTGAGCGGCAGCAGCAGCGAGTGCAGGGTGCCGATCGCGCGCTGCAGGAAATGCAGGTTGTCGGACACGAACTGCGCGGGCGTGTTGATCTCGTGGGCCAGCCCTGCCGCCAGCCGCCCCACCGTCTGCAGCTTGCTGGCGCGCAGCAGCTGGTCGCGCGCGGCCAGGTTCTGCGCCACGGCCGTCTTCAACGCCAGGTGCGCCTGCACGCGCGCCAGCAGCTCCTGCCGGTGCGCGGGCTTGGTCACGTAGTCGTTTGCGCCGAAGCGGAACGCGTCGATCTTGTCGCTCAGGGACTTACTGCCCGTCAGGATCAAGATCGGCAGCTCCATGGCGGACCAGCGCTGGCGCAGCACCTTGAGCGTCTGCAGGCCGTCCAGCACCGGCATGGTCTGATCACACAGCAGCAGATCCGGGCTGCATCTCTCCACGAAGCTGACGGCCTCGGCGCCGTTGGCCACCTGACTGACGCGCAAGGTGCCGAGCTTCTCCAGCGTCTTGCACAGGACATCGCGCGTGGGCTCCGAGTCCTCCGCGACCAGGACGTGATGAATTGCGCCGGCGCTCATGGCTGGAACCGCTTCCCCCCTCTCCAAGGCAGAAGTAGCTCACGACCGGAAGCGCGCGCAGCGATATCGCCCCCTGAGTGCTGTCCGCGGGGAGAGCTTTGCCTACCCGCACGCAGGGCCACCTCTGCGCAGGCTCCTCGAGGCTATCAACCCCGTCCTTGCGCTCTAGCGCGTCGCGCGCTTTGGCCGTTCCCAGCGTCCATGGAAGCACCGGGCAAGCCTCGTGCAGCCAGGGGCGTGAGCTGGGGATGAACGGGGGGAACGACGCCTTGAGTATGACCATGGAGCCACTTGGCGAGCTCGAGCAGGCGGAAGCCAGCACGGCGCAGGCGCGCGCCGCGGAGCTGGAGCTACGCCAGATGCGGCAGCTGGCCGCGATCGGCGAGCTTGCCGCGGGAGTGGCGCACGAGATCAACACACCGATGCAATACATCGGCGACAACCTCTGCTTCCTGGACGTTACGGTGAAGCGCCTGCTGGACCTGGCGGGCTCCTTCGAGCGGCTGGTGCAGTGCTGCAAGAGCGGCGCTCCGAGCCTGGAGGAGCTGGAGCGCTGCGAGCAGGAGCTGAGCAAGGGCCGGCTCGGCTTCTTGCGCAAGCAGGCGCCGCTGGCCATCGAACAGAGCACATCCGGGGTGGACCAGGTGCGCTCCATCGTGCAGGCCTTGAAGGAGTTTTCGCATCCGAGCGGGGATGAAGCAGTGCCGGTGGACCTGAATCAGCTGGTGCGCAACGCCAGCACGGTCACGCGCAACGCCTGGCGCTACCAGGCCGAGCTGAGCCTGGAGCTGGCGGAAGAGCTGCCGCTGGTGCTGGGCAACCCCCAGGCGCTGGGCCAGGTGCTGATCAACCTGATCGTGAACGCCGCAGACGCCATCGAGGCCAGCGCGGGCACGCGCCCCGAGGGCGAGCTGGGCAAGATCGCGATCCGCAGCCGGGCGGAGCACGGCGTGGTGGAGCTGGAGGTGGCGGACAATGGCTCCGGCATCCCGGAGTCAATCCGCGACAAGGTAATGCAACCCTTCTTCACCACCAAGCGCATAGGCAAGGGCACCGGCCAGGGGCTGGCGCTGGCCCACTCCACCATCGTGGAACGGCACGCGGGCAAGTTCTTCTTCGAGAGCGAGGAGGGCAGAGGCACCAGCTTCTTCATACAGCTGCCACCGGGAGCAGAGCTCGAGTGACGGCCGGCAAGAAGCGCATCCTGTTCGTCGACGACGAGCTCGGCGTGCTCCAGGGACTGGAGCGCATGCTGTTCGAGATGTCCGACGACTGGGACATGCATTTCGTGGATGGCGCCGAGCGGGCGCTGGCGGAGCTCAGCTCACGCCCCTTTGACGTGATCGTCTCCGACATGCGCATGCCGGGCATGGACGGCTCCACCCTGCTGGCGCACGTGCACGACGAGCACCCGAACGTGGTGCGCATCATCCTCACCGGCCACTCCGAGCTGGAGGCCACGCTGCGCGCCATGCCCGTCGCGCACAGCTTCCTCACCAAGCCGTGCAAGCCGGCCACGCTCGAGGAGGTGGTGCGCCGCAGCCTGGAGCTACAATCGCTGCTGCAGTCCGACAGCCTGCGCAACCTGGTGGGTGGCGTGGCAGGCCTGCCGGTGCGCCCCCAGGTGTACACGCAGCTGACCGAGGCCATCGCCGATCCGCTGATCGAGATGGGCGCCATCGCCCGCATCGTGAGCGCGGACGTGGCGCTCTCGGCCAAGGTGCTGCATCTGACGAACAGCGCCTTCTTCGGCGCCAAGCGCAAGTTCGTCAGCATCGAGCAGGCGGTCAGCTTCATCGGCATCCGCATGCTGCGCAAGGTGGTGCTCGCGGCCGAGGTGTTCTCGGCGTTCAGCCCCAAGCAGTCGCTGGGCGGCCTCTCGCTGGATCAGGAGCAGCGCCACGGCCTGGTCTGCGCAGGGGTGGCGCGCAAGCTGGCGCCCGACCCGGAGACGGGTGAATACGCATTTCTGGCCGGCATGCTGCACGACGTGGGCAAGCTGGTGCTGGCCATGCGCGCGCCGCAGCTGACGCGCAAGCTCACGCGCCAGCGCGTGGTGGGGCAGAGCTTTCCGCCCGAGACCGAGGAGGAGATCACCGGCACCAGCCACGGACGGCTGGGCGCCTACTTGCTCGGCCTGTGGGGGCTGGAGCACCTCGTGGTGGAGGCGGTGGCCTTCCACCACCACCCGGGGGTGGTGAAGAGCAGCAAGTTCGACCTACCCAGCATCGTGCACGTGGCCGACGCCCTCGTTCATGCCATCGAGAACGAGCGCGCCGGGCGCAGCGCCGACGTCCTGGTGGATCGCGCCCACCTGGAGGCGCTGGGTATGCTCGACAAGCTGGACGACTGGCACAGCAGCGCGCGCGAGCTGTGGGAGCGGGAGCCCGGATGAGCGAGGCAACGACGGCCAGGATCTTGTGCGTCGACGACGAGCCGCGCGTGCTCGACGGCATGCGGCGCACGCTCGGCATGGACTTCGACGTGGTGACGGCCGAGGGCGGCGCGCAGGCCCTGGCGCTCCTGATCCGCAAGGAGCGCTTCGCGCTGACCATCTCCGACATGCGCATGCCGGGCATGGACGGCGCGGCGTACCTGGAGCGCGCCTCGCAGCTGGCGCCCGAGATGATCCGCATCCTGCTCACCGGGCAGGCGGACATGACGGCGGCCACCCGCGCCATCAACTACGGCCGCATCTTCCGCTTCCTCACCAAGCCCTGCGAGCCCGACGCGCTGCGGCGGGCGGTGGAGGACGCGCTGGAGCAGCACCGGCTCGTCCAGGCCGAGCGAGAGCTGCTGCAAAAGACGGTGTATGGCTGCGTGAAGGTGCTGACGGAGCTGCTCAGCCTGGTGAACCCGCTGGCCTTCGCGCGGGCCTGCCGGGTCAACCGCCTGGCGCAGCACGTGGGCAAGGAGCTGAACCTGGCTGACCTGTGGCAGCTGGATCTGGCCGTGATGCTGGCGCACCTGGGCTACGTGGGCATTGCGCCCGAGCTGCTGGAGCGGCACTACGGCGGCGCGCCCGTGGACGCGACGGAGGCGCAGCTGCTGAACAGCGCGCCGCGCACGGCGCAGGGCCTGCTCGCCGGCATCCCGCGCCTGGAGACGGTGCTGGAGATGATCGAGCGCCTGGCCAGCCCCGTGCCGCGGCTGGCGGACGTCGATCGCGCGCAGCGCGAGGGCCGCATGCTCTGGGCCACGCACATCATCCTGGCGGCGGAGCGCGCCGATCAGCTGAGCCGCAAGCAGCCGCTGGCCAAGGTGGTGGCAGAGCAGCTGGGCAAAGAGGGCTTTGATCCGCGGGTGGTGGACAGCTTCCTGCGCGCAGAGTTCGAGAGCGCGCAGAACCGGGTGGAGGCCAAGCTGTTCGCGGCGAGGCTGGAGGTGGGCATGTTCCTGGTGCAGGACGCGCGCTCGGCCGCCGGCGTGCTGGTGGCGCGCGGCGGCACCGAGGTCACGGCCACCGTGCTCACCCTGCTGCGGCGCATGGCCGAGCGCAACAACCTGGTCGAGCCGCTGACCGTCAGCGTCAAGGCGTGAGCGCACGCAGCAGCGTCCAGGACGTGCCCGCTTCGCCCACCTTGACGAAGCCCTGCGCCTCGTACAGCCGGCGCGCGGGGTTGTCGGGCGCGACGCTCAGGCTCAGCGCCGGATAGCCGTGCGCCGCGGCCAGCTCGAGGGCGCCGCGCAGCAGTGCCTTGCCGATACCCTGACGGCGAAAGGCGGGCGCCACCCCCAGGCCGAGCTCGGGCGTGCGCTCATCGACGAAGCCGTAGGAGTGTTGCTCGGCGCTCCAGAGCCGGAACCAGATGGCTCCTGCGCCGAGCCCCGCACGCTCGGCGATCAAGGCGTGGTCCCCTGCCCGCCCCCAGCCGGCCAGGAGTAGCGCGAACTCCGGACGGCGCCGCAGCTCGGCCAGGGTAGGCCGAGCGCTGACATTCCACAGGAACGCCTCGGCCAGCATCTGCTCCAGCAACGGCAGGTCGAGCGCCGTGCCCACACGCAGGGGGTGAGCGGGCGCTGCCTGGACGAGGTCGGGGGTCATGCCGGTGATGGTAGCCGAGCACAGGATCCCGCCCAAGCTTTGCCTCTTTGAGCCGTTCTCAGGCGGAAGCCCGGGGGCGCGGAAGCGGCCGGGGCAGCACGTGCGACAGGGCAGCAGCGGGGATCATCACATGGCAGCGCGCAACGAATCGAACGCTCCCGAGTCCGGGGAGTCGCTGGCGGAGCAGGCCGAAGAGGAGGGCAGCGGGCTGCCGGCGGAGCTGGAGCTGCAGCGGGAGGAGATGATCAAGCTGTACCGCGAGCTCTCCGCCAAGAACGAGTCGGAGCGCGAGGTGGAGCCGCGCGGCAAGGGCGCCTGGCGCGAGAACCTGCTGGTGCTGGGCACGGTGCTGGTGCCGCTCCTGGTGTGCGGGCTGAGCACCATCGTGACGTTGCGGCAGCTGCACCTTCAGAACGAGCAGGCCGAACGCAGCGCGCTGCACCTGGAGAGCACCAACCAGCGCCAGGCGGAGCTGCAGAAGGCCACTGTGAGCGTGAGCCAGGCCAACATGGTGCAGGGCTTTCTGGACGCGCTGACCAGCGAGGATCCGCGCAAGCGCAAGCTGGCCGTGCAGGCGGTGCTGGTGGCGTTGCCGCAGCTCGGCGCGGAGCTGGCCAAGATCGTCGAGCAGACGGATCCGGACACCTCCGTGCGCACTGCCGCCACCGACTCGGTGACGGCGCACGTGGCCGGGCTGGTCGCGCAGCTCGCGTCCGAGGACGAGGCGGCGCGCAGCCGGGCGGCGCAGTCACTGCACGCGAGCTTCCGGAGTGATCCGCGCGTGGTGGCTGCGGTCAAGACGCACCTGAGCAAACACGAGGACGAGAGCGCCGCGTACCACGCGCTGGCACTACTCAACTCGCTGGATCACGCGATGCTGCGCGCCCAGGGCGGCGAGCTGGGCGAGATCGCGAGCCGGGCCGAGCGCGCGGGTCCGCGGGCGGCGGAGCAGGTGCGCCTGCTGCGCAGCCACCTGAAGTGAACAGCCGAAGGTGAGAGCCGGGCTAGCGTAGCCAGCGGCGCACCAGCAGCATCGCCGTCTCCAGCGCGCGCGGATCCGCCTCTGCCAGCCAGCGCTGCGCCGGCTCGGCGAGCGGCTCCCGAGCGAGCAGCGCGCGTGCCTCGCCGACGGTCTGCGCCTGTTGCAGCACGCGCAGCAACGCCGCCTGCAGGGCTGCCAGCTCTCCCTCATCCATGGCTGGATCCGTGGCCCGGGCCCTGACTTTCGTGCGCCGCCACCAGCGCGTGCACCCGGCGGTACTGTGCGCGGTAGCGCTCCACCTCGTCCGCTGAGGTCAGGGTGCCGCCCAGCCGCTCCACGAACACTGCCTCGAGCCGTGGGCAGTGAGGCAAGGCAAAGGCCAGGAGCGCAAACAGCGGCTCGGGGATGTCGCCGTCGTGGGTGTCGCGCCGGAAGGGGCGCGGGCCCGCCGCGGTGGTGACGGTGGACCAGCTGCCGCCGGAGACGTGGAGCTCGCGCACCCGCCCGAGCGGCATGGCCAGCACCAGCTGCTCGGCAGGGATGTCGAAGTTCTGAGCCTGGCAGTACAGGTTGTGCAGATCGAGCAGCAAGAAGCCGTCGCCCGGCGCGAGCAGCTGCTCCAGAAACTCGCCGTGCACCCAGACGTCGTCACAGCTCATGGCCAAGGCCAGGTTCTCCAGCCCCACCGGCAGCCCGCCCGCTGCCTGTTGCAGCGCGCGCAGCCGCTGCTGCCCTATCCGCACCGCGCCCGGGACGAACGGCACGGGCAGCGGCGCGCCCTGGCTCAGGCCCGGCACGGTGCTGAAGCCGAAGTGCTCGCTCACGTGCACGTAGCGCCGGCGCTGCACGGCCCTGGACAGCTGCTCCAGCCAGCGCGCCTGACGCGGCTCGAACTGCGCGGAGAGCGGTGAATAGTGCACGCCGTGGCCGTACAGGGCGCCCTCCGCCGCGTAGTGATCGAGCAACGGCTCGACCCAGGGCGGCAGGGTGGCCTCGAACTCGAGGTCCAGAGTCCACTCCAGCGCCTCCACCAGGCCGGCGGCAAACAGCGGCAGCTGCGCGTCCCGCAGATCTTCCTCGGGCAAGAGCGATAGACCGACCCGGGGACGCGGCATGTTCAGCCCATCCCGCAGGCAGGACAGGGATCGGGCTGCGGCTGGGGTCTGGGCTCTGGCTGGGGCTTCGGCTCGGGCTTGGGCTTGGGCTTGGGCTTCTTCCCAGGCTCGGCGGGGCGGGGCGCAGGCTTTGTGCCGGGGGCTGGTTCGGCGCCGCTCTGCAGGCGCAGCTCGGCAGACACGCGAAGCTCGGCCGCCGGCACCGCACCGGCGAGGAGCGGCGCGGAAGGGGTCAACAGGGCGAGGAGAGTGAGTGGCAAGTGCATGGCTTCATTCCCCCAACGCGAACGCCTGCTGAGTGCTTACACGCCCGGGCACCGCACCTCATTCCCCCGGGCTTTTCTTTCCGCCGGCTGCCTCGCGGCCCCGGCCTGACGGTGAACGCGCGGCCCGGATCAGGGCGACGCGGGGACGCCGCTTCCGACCAACTCCCCCACGATCGTGCGCGCCACGTCTGCATGGACCGCCTCGAGCACGCTCAGCTCACTCTCCCCGTCGCTCAGGTACACCGCCAGGAGCACGGGTGCGCGGCCCGGCGGAAACGCGATGGCGACGTCGTTACACGCGCCGCGCTGGCCGGTACCCGTCTTGTCGCCGGCATTCCAGGCAGTGGGCAGGCCTGCTCGCAGGCGCGCCATACCGGTGCGGGACGCGCGCAGCCAGCCGAGCAGCGTCTCGCGGCTGGCGGCGGAGAGCGCGCTGCCTCCGGCTGCGTCAGTGCACAACAGGCGTTGCATCAGCGCCGTCATGGCGCGCGGAGTGGTGGTGTCCCGCTCGTCTCCCGGCGCGTTCTCGTTCAGCGCGCCCTCGTAGCGATCCAGGCGCGTGACCTCATCACCGAGCGAGCGGCAGAACTGGGTCAGCGCCCCTGGACCGCCCAGCTTGACGAGCAACAGGTTGGCGGCGGTGTTGTCGCTCACCTCCACCGCGGCCTGCGCCAGGGTGCGGATGCTGAGCGAGCCCTCGCCCACGTGCTCGCGGCACACGGGCGCGTGCTCCAGCAGGTCCGCCGCGCCAAAAGCCAGGCGGGTGTCCAGCGCGAGCTCCCCCCGCTCCACTCGCGAGAGCACCAGCGCCGCGAGCAGCCACTTGAAGGTGGAGCACAGCGCAAAGCGCTCGTCCGCGCGCTGCGCCCACTCGCGCCCGCTGCCCGTGTCGAGCACGCACACGCCGAGCCGACCGCCCGCGCGCTGCTCCAGCGCGCGAAAGGAGCTGGGGGGCGCTGCCGCGCTGCCGGGCACCGCCGCAGGGGCAGCCGTAGAGCGCGCCGCGCAGCCGCCGGCCAGTGCGCCCGCGAGGGCCAGCAAAAATTCCCGCCGCCCCGCCGCGAAGGCTCTGGGGATGAGCTCGCCTTTCATCATCGGGCGGCGCCCACGAGATGGACCTCGTCCTCGCGCACGACGGGCAGCGAGAGCGCCGCGCAGCGGCCCAGGGTGGATCCCGGCAGGTGCTGCGCGCGCTCGTCCGAGCCAGGCGAGTAGCAGAGGAGCTCGGCGCGAGCTCCCGCCGCCAGCAACTGCTGCAGCTCGGCCCCACGCGGCTCCAGCTGATCGAGCAGCCAGCGAAGGTGCGCATCGAGCTCCGGCGCAGAGACAAAGCCGCGAGAGGAGAGCGACCACGTGCCCTGCTGGTGGCTCAGCCCTTCC
Organism: Polyangiaceae bacterium; assembly: GCA_025937895.1. GTDB lineage: Bacteria > Myxococcota_A > Polyangia > Polyangiales > Polyangiaceae > SZUA-265. Next base: position 69,682 of record JAICQL010000002.1, read on the forward strand.
CCGCCGCGCTCCGCGCCCGCCGGAAACAGTCCGAGCGCGCGGCTCACCTGCAGCGGCTCGAGCGATGGGCCGCTGATGCGGACCCGGGCGTACACGGCTGGGCTCGACATGCTGGAGCCGCATTGTGGAGCCCCAGCACCTGCTCCGCAAGGCGCTGCGCCGGGCTCATGCCTCCACCAGCTGGCGCACGTCGATCTCGTTCACCTTTACTACCTGCCCAAAACGCAGCGCCCATTCGATCGCCGCCGCCCGGGATGGCACCGAGATGATCGCATAGCCCGCGATCAGCTCCTTCGACTCCGCGAACGGACCGTCGATGACCGTGGCTTTGCCCCCCTGATAGCGCAGGCGCGCGCCCTGCCGGGTGCCGTGCAAGCTGCCGCTGGCCTGCAGCACCCCGGCTGCTCTCAGCTCCGCGAGCAAGGTCTCGTTGCGCGCCGCCAGCTCGGGCTCGGCGGGCGCATCCGCTGCGCCGCGCTGGTCTTGCTGGCGCAGCACCAGGAAGCGCAGCGGCGGGTTCTTCGGCGGCGGCATCAGCCCCAGATCCCACGGCTCGACCACGGGCCCCAGGAACAGCTCTACCTCGCCTGCCCCCGCCGCGAGCCTGTCGCACCAGGAGAGCGCCTCGTCCCGCGAGCGCACGCGCAGCAGGACGAAGCCGGCGAGCAGCTCCCTGGCATCGCTGAAAGGACCCTGGGTGACGGTGCGCTGGCCCTGCGAATACTGCAGCCGCACCCGCTGAGACGTGGGCTTCAGCCCCTCCCCGGACACGAACACCTGCTCCTGCAAGCTCTGCATGAGCAGCGCGCTCACCGCCTCGATGGCGGCCGGGTCCGGCAGCAGGCCCTGCTCCATCTCCTCCGTCTGCTTGTGCATCACCATGAATCGCATCGTTCGTGTCCTCGCAGGTGTTGTACCCAAACTCCGATCGGGTCACGCTTGGCAAGAGGCACGGGGCATGCAAGGAAATCGCATGCGCCAGCGGCGGCCGTCCTCCGTGGTGGGCTTGCCCGGCCTGGCCCCGGCGGCACGCCCGCTCGTCAGGGCCGCTCCGGAGGCCACGTGGTGAAAGGGATGTTGCTCTTTTACGGCGGCGTCCGGCGCGATCCGGCCATCGACCGCTGGCTGGATGAGCGCAGCCCGGAGCTGGGCGCCATCGCCCGGCGCTGGTTCGAGCGCCTTCGGAGCTGCGGCGAGGACGTGCGCGAGCTGATGCACGACGGCTGCCCGACGACGTGCGTGGCCGATGCGCCGTTCGGCTACGTGGGCGTCTACCGGGCGCACGTCAACGTGGGCTTCTTCCACGGCGCGGAGCTACCGGATCCGGCGCGCCTGCTGCAAGGGGAAGGCAAGCGCATGCGACACGTCAAGGCGCGGCCCGGAGCAGAGCCAGACGCCGCGGCGCTCGACGCCTTGATCAGCGCGGCCTACGCTGACCTCCACTCACGGCTGGCCAATGCCCAGCGGAAAGGCGAGAGCTCATGACGGAAAGTCTCACGCGCGGTGTCGATCATGTCGGCTTGACGGTGAAGGAGCTGGAGGTCTCGCGCGCCTTCTTCGTCGACTGTCTCGGCTGGAAGGTGGTGGGCGGCAAGCCCGCGTATCCTTCCGTGTACGTCTCGGATGGGGTCAGTGTCGTCACGTTGTGGCAGGTGGCGGACCGGGCGAGCCACGTGGCCTTCGACCGGCGCAACAACGTCGGGCTGCATCACCTGGCGCTGAAGGTACCCAGCCGCGCGGCCCTGGATGAGCTGCACTCCCGGATCGCTGCCTGGCCCGGGGTGAGCGTGGAGTTTGCGCCCGAGCCATCCGGAGCTGGCCCCAAGGTGCACATGATGTTCCTGGAGCCGGGCGGCAACCGCATCGAGCTGGCCTGGGACCCACGCTGACCAGACCGGCGCGCCCCGGGCCTTGCGGCGGCGCCAACTCTGCTACGGTGCCGCCCCATGCCCAAGAAGACCAAGCGCCTCACCAAGCGTGAACGCAAAGAGCAGTTCGGCAAAGGGCCGAGCGGTACTCCAAACCGGGAAGCCACGCACATCCACTGTATCGCGTGCGGCCGCCACATCGATCCCACGGAGTTCACCTCACGCCCGGCCACCGCCACGCGCCTGACCTGCCAGCACGGCTCGCGCTTCGCCGCGTGTATCGGCTGCGTGCCGGAGGCGCAGAGCCGCCTGGATGAGCACGATCGCACCGGGCAGCCGCCGCGCATCGCGCAGGCGTGGCACTAGCTAGCCTGTTGCGGTTCGCAGGCAGCTGGCGTCCGCGGCAGCCTCATGGGCGCAGTGGCTTCAGTCCGCGGCAGCCTCACGGCGGTTGCCGCCGGGCACGAGCCAGCGGCTCAGCTGCTGGTCGAAGCGCTGAGTGAAGCGGCGCGCAGCGGCGTCATTCAGGTGATCGCCGTTGCGGTAGTCCTGCTCACCCAGCTCCGGCAGATGACCGAAATCCCAGTATTGTAGCTGGCTGCCGAACTCGCGCTGCAAGCGGGCGAGCAGCGCGTCCATGGCGCGGCTCCACTCCTCGGGCAGGGCACTCCAGTAGCCCGGGTGGTGCGGCAAGCGCACCAGCGCGAGCTTCAGGTTCCGGGCAGCGCCGAGCTGCAGGATGCGGCGCAGCGCCGCTTCATTGCGCGGCAGCTCGCCGAGCCCCGCTGCCTCCCGCACGTGGCGGCGGACGCGCGCCGGCCCATCATCGCCGGGGGGCATGACCTCATGCCCGTTGGCGTACCCGGGGGCGATCACCGTATCTTCGCCGCCGTGCCCCTGGAGGTGGCTGGCGATCGCTCGCGGGGTCAGCTTGCCGAAACGAAAGAGCGGCCCAAGGAAGGAGCGCTCCAGCATTTGATCCCGCCAGAGCTCGTATTTCTGCCGGAAGCCGATCTGCATCGCACCGATGTCGGGCTGCAGCTCGAGCAGCTGCCGGTAGTCCCCCTGATAGGCGCGCAAGGTATCGTAAAATGCCGGCACCACGTCAAACTCGACGACCAGCGCCTCCAGCCCGGGAGCTCGCGCGAGGTTGCCGCGCAGGATGCCCTCGGCGCACACGTAGCTGCAGACCGGCGCGGCCAGGTTCATGGCTTTCACCTGCAGCAGCCCCGGTTGAATGCTGGCAAAGACGTGAGAGGAGCCGAGGAGCAAGACGCGCGTCTCCGCGTTGACCGCGCGCACGGCGAGCGTGCGGTGGCTGGCCTCCTCCTCCGTCCACCAGTCGAGCAGCTTGACGCTGGCGACCAGCGCGACCAGGCCGATGGCCAGCAGCGCGCCGAGGGCGCGAACGTGCGGCGCCGTGGTGCGGCGCAGCAGCACGAGATGTTGCAACGTCAGCATGAGAAAAGTGGTGGGGGCCAGCCGCCTCAGAACTGGAAGTAGATGAACTGCTTCGCCCCCGTGGACCCCGAGAGCAAGATGCCCGAAAACACCGCTGCATACAGGCCATAGCGGACCGGCAGGGGATACGTCTTGACGACCAGCATGTTGGCGCTGCGCTGCTGCAGCCAGTCCAGCAGGATCACCGGGGTGGCGAACGTGAGCACCGAGCCCAGGATCAGCCAGCCGTTGAGCTCGAAGTGCAGGAACAGATTGCGCAGCAGCAGCCACGCGCTGCTCAGCTGCGGCACCCCGAACAGCAGCCAGCCGAGACACGTCACGTGGAAGAACGCGAGCACCCGCAGGGGAGTGATGGTGTCGTTCGAGACGCCGCCCCGGCGCTCCGTCAGCCAGCGGTGGACGCAGAGAATGGCGCCGTGAAACACGCCCCAGGCGACGAAGTTGTAGGAGGCTCCGTGCCACAGCCCGCCCAGCACCATCGTGATCATCAGGTTACGATACGTGAGCCAGGGGCTGACCCGGTTGCCGCCGAGCGGGATGTACAGATAGTCACGCAGCCAGCTGGACAGGCTGATGTGCCAGCGCCGCCAGAAGTCGCTGGGGTTGACCGCAAAATAGGGCATCCTGAAGTTGTAGAGCAGGTCAAAGCCCAAGAGCTTGGCCGTGCCGCGCGCGATGTCGGAGTAGCCGGAGAAATCGCCGTAGATCTGGAACGCGAAGGCGTACACGCCGAACAACACCTCCAGGCCGTGCACGTCCGCGGGCTGCTGGAAGATGCGGGTCGTGAACGGCACCATGTTGTCCGCCAGCACGACCTTCTTGAAGTAACCGAACAGGATCAGCCAGCCGCCTTCCCGCAGCATGTCGAAGGTGACCACTCGCGGGTTCTGCACCTGCGGCAGGAAGTGCGAGCCGCGCTCGATGGGCCCCGCCACGAGCTGCGGGAAGAAGGCCACGAACATGGCAAAGTCCAGCGGATCGCGCGCGGCCTTCACCTTGCCCCGGTACACGTCGATGGTGTAGCTGAGGGACTGGAACGTGTAGAACGAGATGCCCACCGGCAGCACCAGCTCGGCGAAGCGCAGATCCACCGAGTAGCCCAGCGCCGCAAAGGCATCCATGAAGCTGCGAGCGAAGAAGCCAGCGTATTTGAAGGTAGCCAGCAGCCCCAGGTTGAAGACCAGGCTGATGTACAGGAAGCGGCGCTTGCGCAGGGGGTCGGGCGCGTCTTCCATGGCCTGGGCGACGACGAAGTCCACGGTGGTGCTGAGCGCGATCAGACCGAGGAACTTCCAGTCCCAGAAGCCGTAGAAGATGTAGCTGGCGACCAGGATGAGCGCGTTCTGCCCGCGGCGCTCGAGCACCAGGTACAACCCGTAGACGACGGCGAAGAAGACCAGGAACTCGACCGAGTTGAACAGCATGCAAGGCTCGACAGTCCGGACGGAGTCTGACCTGGCTCGCGCCGCTGTCCAGTATTGATTTACATGTGTCCAGTATTACTGGACAAGCCGTGCAATCGCGCTCGGTGACGCTGCGAGCGGGCGGCACCCGGGGGGATCAGGCCAGCAGAGCGGTGACGACGATCAGCTCGGCGGGTGCCTCGGAACGGTTCTCCCACGAGGTCTTGCGTGGCCCATCCAGGACCACGCTATCCCCGGCGTTCACGCTGATTTCTTCAGCGGGCTCGCCCAGCACGGCCACCACCGCTCCCGCCGTGCAATAGGCCAGCAGCCGGCGCCCCGGCGCGTAGTGGATGGACCCCGTCTTGCCGCCAGCGTCCAGGCGGATCAGCATGCCCTGCAGCTTCTCGTCTACCCCGGCGGGCAGCAGCGACTCCAGCGTGGCCTTCGACCACTCGCTGCGGTGGGTGCGGCGCGCGGACCTGCGCAGCACCGAGCCCGAGCTGCTCTCCGCAGCCACCAGACCGGAGACGGACACCCCGAGCGCCTCGGCGATGCGCTGCAAGGAACCCAGCGAGGGCGAGGCCTGGCCCAGCTCGACCTGCGACAGAAAGCTGGCCGAGAAACCCGTCTTCTCCGCGAGCGCGCGCAGGGACAGGTTCCGGCTCTGGCGAGCGTCGCGCAGCTTCGTGCCGATATCCATGAACCCGCTTTAACAAAGCACCCGGCAAGCCGCCATCCACCCTGGCGCCGTGTTGCCGCCGCGGAGCCCGCAGTGCCCGGGCTCAATCCACCAGCACTTCCAGCTCGAGGGGCCCGGGGGGCGCGCCCTGCTCCAGGTAGCTCGCCACGATCGCATGGAGCGACCTTGGCGCCACCGGCTCAGCGAGCGCGGCCAACTCCGCCAGAGGACACCAGCGAAAGGACTGGAGCACGTGCGCCTCGAGCGCGTCCGACATCTCCGGCTCGAAGCGCTCCACGTGCACGACATGATATCGCTCTGATTGACAGATGCGCCTGCCTGCCCAGTTGAAGGTGTGCTGGCGCAGCCACACCAGCGGCCCCAGCTCGAAGCGGGTGAGGCCCAGCTCCTCCTGCAGCTCGCGCCGCAAGCCGTCTTCGCTGCTCTCCCCCGGCTCCAGCCCGCCGCCGGGCGTGATCCAGAAGCAGCGCTGCTCCTCCGGCGGGCGAACGCGCATCAAGAGCACCTCCGCCGCGGGGGTGAGCAGGATCGCGCGGATGGCTTCCCGTGTCTGCACGCGCTCAGTATGCTCGCGAGAGCTGACCATGCACGCGAAAGATTCCAGCTCCGCTTCCGCTCCCGATCTCACCATTCAAGAGGTGGAAATCTTGCGCCTCAGCGGCCCGCGCGAGGTCGTGCGGGGCGTCCACAAGCAGCACCAGGTGCAGCCTGGCCATCTCTATCCCGAGCGCCGCCCGCCCGCGTATCGCGACCTGACCGGCGCCAGGCCCGAGACGATCTCGCTCACCCAGCACTACGTGCGCATCCGCACCCGCGGCGGGCTGGAGGGGCTGTATGGCGCCGTCGATCGCGAGGCGCTGCCCAGCTTGCTGGGCCCGCTGCGCTCGCTGCTGCTGGGGCAAGACGCGCTCGCCGGTGAGCGGCTCTGGGATCAGATGTTTCGCTCCAACCGCCACTCGCGCGCCAGCCACTACATGATGGCCATCAGCTATCTCGACAACGCGCTCTGGGATCTGCGCGGTCGCTACTTCGGTGCGCCGGTGTTCCGCTTGCTGGGCGGCCCCACGCAGCAGCCGGTGCCGGTGTACGGCAGCTGTCTCGGCTTTGCCATCGAGCCGGAGCTGGCTGCGAGCCGCGCTGCTCAACTGAAGGAAGATGGCTTCCGCCTGCAGAAGTGGTTTCTGGGCTACGGCCCCGGTGACGGCCTGCGCGGTCTGGACCTGAACGTGCAGCTCGCACGCGCGCTGCGCGAAGCCGTGGGCGACGACGTGGAGCTGATGTTCGACGCCTACCAGGGCTGGGACCTACAATATGCGCTCGACTGGTGCCGGCGGGTCGAGCGCTATCGCCCCGCCTGGCTGGAAGAGGCATTCCCGATCGCCGATCTGCAGAGCTTCCAGCGCCTGAGCCGCGCCACCTCGGTGCCGCTCGCCACGGGCGAGCACCTGTACAACCGCTGGGAGGTGCAGCGCTTCCTGGAGGCGGGCGCCCTGCACTACGTGCAGGCGGATCCGGAGTGGTGTGGTGGGGTGAGCGAGACGCTCAAGATCGGCAACCTGTGCTCCGTGCACGGGGTGAAGCTCGTCCCGCACTGCCACAACATCCACGGCGCGCTGCATGTCGTGGCCAGCCAGTCACCGGCGCTGTGCCCCTTCGGCGAGTACCTGCTCAACCACGTGCCCGAGAAGCTGCACTTCATGAAAGATCCGCCGCTGGCCAGCAATGGCGCGGTCAGCTTGCGCGAGCGGCCCGGCTTTGGCATCGAGCTCGACCCCGCCAAGATCGAAAAGCAAGAGGTGCTGACCTCCCTCTGAACGCTGAGCTCCGAGGGCTGTGGCTGCGCTCAGGTGAAGAAATCCCAGCCCTTGATGCGCCAGATCTTGGGCGTGATGTAGAACTGCTGCGTGCGGCCGATGCCGCGCCAGCCGATGGTCAGCGAAAACACCCAGTGGAAGCGGGTGTCGTCATCGACGAACTCGAAGCTGTTACTGAGCAGGGGCGCGTCCAGATCCTGCGCCCAGCCCTCCCACAGCCCATACAGCAACCTCGTGTCCGACTCGGACGTGCCTGCCACGCCCAGAGTGGCGCCCACGTAGATCCAAGGCTCCAGCGCCAGATAGTGAAAGTACTGGGGATCGTCGCCCTTGCGCTGCAGGTGGTAGCTGCCGCCCAGCGCCACGCGCAACAGCGGCGTGGCATAGTAGGAGCCAGATAGCTCCCAGCCCAGCGACACGGAGCCGCTGGTGGTGATACCCAGCACCGGCCCAAAGCCGACGCCATCCCCCGACTCCGCGCGCGCCCCTGCGGGCAGCAACAGCGCCGCACACGACAGGGCAGGAAGTGTGAGAGCGCGGAGCAGTCGATGACGTGATGCCTTCATCTGTGCCCAGCTTACGGCACAATCCGGACGCGGTCGACTTCCGGGCGGCACTCAGTCGGAGAAGCGGGTCACCGTCAGCAGCCGCTCGCGCGGGCTCGCCGCCGCCGCGCGTGCTCCGCCAGAGCGCAGCTCGTGACGGTGCGCCGCCCACCACTGCGCGGCGCGCTGGGTCGTCCAGGCCCCGGCCTTCGCACAGGCCCGCAGGCGCTCGCGCAGCGCGGCGGCAGAGGCCGGGCGCTCCTCGGGGCGCTTGGCGAGACAGGCGAGCAGCAGCGCCTCCAGATCGGCGCTCACCGGCGCGCCCAATCGCGCCGAGGGCGGCTCGGGTTGCGAGTGCAGGTGATGAGCGCACACCTCGACCACGGAGCGAGCGTTGAACACGTGGCTGCCGGTCAAGAGCCAGTAGCCGACCGCGCCCAGCGCATAGAGATCGGCGCGACCATCCACCTGCTCCGGCGTGCTCAGCATCTCCGGCGCGAGGTACAGCGGAGTCCCGGTGATGGAGTCCGCCAGGGTGAGCGCGGTCCGCGGCAGCGCGGTGCCACTGCCTTCGGGGGCCAAGTCTTTCACCAGGCCAAAGTCGACCACCTTGACCAGATCGGGGATGCCCGCGCGATCGACGACCAGGATGTTGCCTGGCTTGATGTCGCGATGGATGAGCCCGGCGCCATGCGCCTCGGCCAGCGAGGCCGTGGCCTGTTCCAGCAGGTGGATCACGCGCTCCTCCGGCTGCGGGCCATCGTTCTCCACGATCTCGTCCAGGGTCATGCCGTCGAGCAGCTCCATGGCGTAGTAGAAGACGCCGTCCGTGGTGCGCCCGTAGTCGAAGACGGTCACGGTGTTGGGATGGGCCAGCATGGCCGTGCGCTGCACCTCGCGCTCGAAGCGCGCCAGCGCCTCTTTGCCCGCGCGCTCCGGCAAGAGCAGCTTGATGGCCGTGGGCCGGCGCAACATGCCGTGCGAGGCGCGGTACACGACGCCCATGCCGCCCTCCCCCAGCTTCTCTTCCAGCGTGTATTGCCCCAGCCGCCGGATGTCGCGCACGGCCTTGCGCAGGCCGTAGATGGTCTGCGAGAAGCCCGCCGCCATCGCCACGGCGATGCCCCAGATGACGGCGGAGGCGATCGTCGCCGGGTAGGCCATGTCCCCCACCTGCCCCTTGCGCCAGAGCGCCGCGGGCGGATCATGCAGCGCTGGATCCCAGGAGCGAAAGGCCATGAAGATGCAGCCGAGCAAGGGCAGCGTCATCAAGCCCGCGATCACCAGCGTGTGCCGGGCCGTGGACGGGACGTACACGGCGTACACCAGGAGCATGTACGTGACGGCGCTGCGCACCACCATGTCGGGCGACGCCGTCAGGTCCATGAACAGCGCCATCGTGGAGAACGCCGTGGTGCCCACGAACAGAGTCGCCAGCTCCACCCCCCGGATGAAGCGCAACGAGCGCGGCGCGCCGCGCAAGAGCAGCCACAACGCGGTGAAGGCAGCCCCTGCCACCAGCAGCGACAGGCTGTAGCGCAGCAGAGACAGGTTCTGCACGTACACGGACGTGAAGCAGATGAGCCCGACGTAGCCCAGGGTCACGCCCGCCAGCACCCGCCCGAAGCGGGACAGCCGCAGCTGTCTCAGCTCGTGGTCGCCGGCGCCATCCGTGGATTCCATGCCGGGCTTATACTCGCGCTCGCGCCCGACGGGGGGCGCCATGGAGCAAGCGGAGCGAGCCGCGCACCGCGAACAGAGCGCTCGGCGCGCCGCCCTCCTTGCAACTATTCCAGAGTGAAACTCCGCTGAGCCGGGCTCGCCCGGCCGCGTGCGCACCGAGCACACCGCAGCCTGCCACGGAGCAGCCGGAGCCATACGGCTGCCAGAGGTGGCCCAGCGCATGGCCCGCACGTCGGAGTGAGCTCAGCGCGGCGGCAGCTCCGCAAACTGCGGCATGTCGTCCGGCACCGTGAACCACTCGGCCTTGCTGGCGACGAAAATGTACGCGTCCGGGCGCCCGCCGGGCGACGTATCCAGCAGGGCCGCAGGCACCAGCACGAACGGCACGTTCTCCCGCTCCGTCGGCGCCGCCCCGCCGCACAGGCTGCAGAAGGAGGTGGTGAAGCGCGCCGCTTCCGGCGGCCTGTAGCTCCGCACCAGCTCCCGCCCGCTGCGCCAGCTGAACTGCGCCGCAGGGTAGAACATGTTGCTGCCGTGCGCAGCGCTGCGCGCCCGGCGGCAACGCGAGCAGTGGCACTGCATCCAGCGCGCCGGCGCTCCGCTCATCGCAAACGTGACGGCACCGCACAGGCACGAGCCGGGCACTACGCCCTCCATGAGGGGCAACGGACCACCCGGCACCGTGGGGCGCTCCGCCTCCGCGGTCCAGCCGGGCGGCGCTGCCTCGTGCTGGGGCAGGCCATCTGCGAGCACGTGCCACTCCGGCCGTGAGCCAGCGAACATGTGCTCGCCACCGCTCAGCCCCAGCTCGCCCTGCAGGTTGCCCGCGGGCACCAGCTGCTCCTCACCCAGCTCGACCGGCGCCACTGCGCCGCACCCCTGGCAGGAGCGGCGCGTGCGCCCCGCTGCAGGCCCCTCGATCAGCTGGTCTTGCCCCGAGAGCCAGCGCAGCTGGTGCTCTGCAACCCGGGTGAAGGACGCGAAGGGCGCACCGTGGTGCTTGCGACAGCGGCTGCAGTGGCAGTGCAGCAAGCCTCGCAGCGGCCCATCCAGCTCATAGCGGAGCACCCCACACAGACAGGTACCGGAGATCATGCGCCAAGAGTGGCAGCTGCCGCGTGGGACGCAATAGCGACCGCGACGTGCAGCGGTGCGACCAGCGAGCGTCAGCGAGGGTTCAGCGCCCCGTGACGGCGCTGGCCGCCAGGAGCGCGTCTTCTTCCGTGTTGTACAGGTGGAAGCTCAGCCGGGTGGCGCCCGCCCGCTGACTGGCAGTGATGTTGGCGGCGCGCAGCCGCTCGAACGCGGCGTCGCCCGGCACGGACACAATCGCCGACTCCGAGCGCGTGCCGAACACCCGCTCGCAGAACAGCGACGCCAGGCGCACGTCGTGCTCGTAGATCTGCTGGATGCCCACCTGCTCCAGGAAGGCGAGCGAGGCGGCGCAGCCCACCCACGACGGCCAGGCGGGGCCGATATCCAGGCGCCGCGCCGCGTGCGCCAGCCGCAGAGGTGGCCCGTAGATCGAGCTCCACACCTCCTCCCCCGCGTACCAGCCCGCCGAGTACGGGCGCACGGCCGCGAGGCGTGCCGGGTTCACGTACAGAAAGGCTGCGCCGCGCGGCGCGAGCAGCCACTTGTACGCCGCCACCGCCACGAAGTCGAACTCCGTACCGGCGAGCGGCAGCCAGCCGAGCGCCTGGGTCGCGTCGATCAACGTCGCCGCTCCGTGCCGCCGGCAGGCCTCGAGCAGCTCGGCCCGGCGAAACACGCGCCCGTCCGCCGACTGCACCGCGCTCAGCGCCACCAGCGCCGTGCCGGCGCGCACGGAGTCTACGAGCCGCTCGAGCGGCACCGTGCGCACCCGCAGCTCCCCCGCCTGTTGCCGCACCAGGAAGGGAAACAGCACCGACGTGAACTCCTCCTCCGCACACAGCACCTCCGCACCCGCCGGTAGCGAGCTGGCGACCAGCCCCACGAGCGCCGACACGGCAGAGCCGATGGCAACGTCACCTGCTGCCACCCCGAGCAGGCGCGCAAACGACTGCCGCGCTGCAGCCACCATCGGCTCATAGTCGGCCGCCGTGAGCTCCGCCCGCCCCCAGCGGGCAATGGCAGACTGCACCGCCTCCACACCGCTGCGCGGCGGCACCCCGCTGGACGCCGTGTTGAGATGACGGCCACTGATGCTGAAGTGCGCTGCCGCCTCTGGGATCGATAGCTCGCCGGACATGACCCTCGCTGCTGCTATAGCCTGACGTTGGCCCGGCCCACTCACTCTTGCAGCGTATACCAGCGCAGCACGCGGAGCGCTCGCAGGGTGAGCCAGCGGCTCTGCGGGGCAGTGTCTTCGAGTGTGACCGGCATGGTGCCGGGATACACCGTATCGATGTGCCAGCGGCCGTCGCTGTCTTGCCTGGACTGGAGGAGCTGGATGGCCTCTGCCGCGCGGGGGTCGGGCGGGGCTCCGGCGCGACGGAGGTAGTCGAGGCCGCGCAGCACGTCGTAGTGCCACCAGGTGGGGAACGCGAGGCGCAGGAAGGCGGGCTGCTCGCTGGCGCTGCCGGGGCCGAGCTTGCGGTCGTAGGCGATGGGCTCGCCCGTGGAGCGGCGGCGGAACAGGCGGCGCTCGAGCAGATATTCTTGCCCGGCGAGGCGCGCGCGGGTCAGCTCGGGCTGGCTGCCAAAGCGCTTTTCGTGCTCGAGCAGGGCCTCGAGCACGCAGATGGTGGTGTTGAAGGAGGAGCGGGTGGAGCCGCGCTCGACGTCGCAGTTCCAGCCGCCATCGGGCAGCTGCTCGGCGAGCAAGCGCTGCACCAGGGGCTGCACGTCTTGACCGAAATACGCCCCGGCGGCGCCGACCTGGCCGTTGATGCAGGGCTCGACCTCACCGCTGAAGAAGGCGTTGGCGTCGCACTCTGGAGGAGCGCAGCCGCGCCAGGTGACGTTGTCACGCACGCGCGCGAGGGCGGCGCAGGCGGGGGCGCTGTCGGGGTCGAGCCCCAGCTCTCGCAGCAGGGTCAAGACGTGCATGGTGGAGCTGAAGCCGCGGTTCCACGCGGCGCCGCCCCAGCGCCCGTCTGCCGCCTGCAGCGCGAGCAAGCGCGCACCCAGGCCCTGCGTGGCGACCCGAGCGCGCTCGGCTGCCACTTCGCGCGCGGGGGCGCCGGCCACGTCCTGCAACACCTGCCAGCGCAGGGCAGGGTCAGAGTCCAGCAACCACTCGAGCACCGCATCAGTTGGTTCCATCAGCTCACCTCTCGCAGCTTCGTCTGCACCAGCCGGACGATCTCGGTATCGCCGCCATGCCGCGCGCTGTCGAGCAAGGTGTTGTTCCAGCACGGCTCGATGACGTTCAGGTCGGGTGATTTCCCGAGCAGGTATTCCACGACAGCCCTGCGCCGGTGTGCAGCGGCCCAGTGCAGGGCATACTCGAGCAGATGCTCGGGGCGCAGCCGGCGCCCGGGTGGTCCGGCGCTGGCCAGGGCCCGGGCCGAACCCCAGCCCGCTCGCTCGGGCAGCAGCTGCCGCTGTTGATCGAAGTGGCTCCGCACGCGCTTCAGGTCGCCCAGCGCAGCTGCAAACAGTAGATTGTCGACGGTGGCGCCGCAGCGCACCAGCGCCTCGGCCGCGCGCGGGTACCATGCGGAGATGGCGCTCCACAGCGGCATGCCATCGCCCTCCGGACCATCGGGCTTCGCGCCCGCGTGGCACAGCAGCTCCACGAGCGCGGCCTGCACCCCCGCGCGCGCGGGATGCACGGAGGTGACGAGCAAGGTCAGCGCAGTGGAGCCGCCGTAGGAGTTGCACCGTGCATCGGGCTCAGCGCCTGCGTCGAGCAGTAGCCGCGCGAGCTCCGGCGCGTTTGCCGGCGACTGCCACTGCCGGTGCAGCTCGATGCCGTTGGCAGACACGTGTTGCAGCAGGGTCTGCTGGTGTGGAAAGGGTGAGCGCTGTCGCGCCAGGGCGGGCTGCGCCGCCAGCAGCGCGCGCAGCGCCGCCGTGTCACCCATCACGATGGCGTCACAGGCCGCCTCGAAGCGCGGGTCAACCCTGTCGTGTGCGTGCGCCGCGAGCTGGGCTTCGTCCTCGAACCAGTGCCAGCGCGAGATCGCCGCTCTCGCTCGCGCCAGGCTCGGCTCCAGCCGCCCTGCGTCGCTCGCGGGCGAGGTGTGGAGACGGTGCGGATCGTCCGCCAGCAGGTACGCCGCCGCGGGCTCGCCCCTGGCGTGCGCGGCCAGCAAGGCAGAGGCCTCGCGCTCGATGAGCTGCGCCACACTCAAAGTTTCCGTCCGGGCGCCGGGCATGCTCTGCAACAGGCGAGCGACGTCCCGCATGGCCTCCGACTGCTGGTCCCGCATGGCTCATCTTTCTCCGGAGCGACCCCGCCGCACAAGACGTGCCGCACGAGACGTCCTCACCAGACCTGGGCCGCAGGAGATCGCCCCGCGAGGCTTGACGTTACGGGGCCCCCGTGCAAAGTAAGTGAGCACTCACTAACTATGCTCCTGCGGCTGGACGCGGCAGGGCGGAAGGAGATCTGCGCGTGATGAACCGCAATCGTGCAACTTCGATGTTCCTGGTGGCGCTCGGGCCCGCCACGCTCGGCGCTTGCTCCGGCACCCCGGAAGAGACAACGGCTGTCAGCGAGCCCGCCAGCACCACCGCCGCGCTCTCGGACGTGGTGCGCTCGAACGCGCTGCTCAGCGACGAGCCGTTCACTACCCCGCTGCCCATACCGCCCGTGCTGGCGCCCGTGGCCAGCGACGAGAGCACCGACTACTACGAGCTCACCATCCGCGCCGGGCTGGCCGCGATGAAGGCCGGAGCGGAGACGCCCGTGGTCGGCTTTGATGGGCTCGTGCCCGGGCCCACCCTCCTGGCGACCCGCGGGCGCGCGGTGCAGATCACGCAGACCAACGGCTGGGACGAACCCGTGAGCGTGCACAATCACGGGCACAAGGTGGCAGCCTCGAGCGACGGGCACCCCACCGATCACATCGAGCCGGGCGAGTCCAGAATCTACAGCTACCCCAACGATCAGAGCGCGGGCACGTACTGGTACCACGATCACACCATGGATCTCACGGGTCCCCACGTGTACCAGGGCCTCGCGGGCTTCTATCTGATCCAGGATCCAGCGGAAGAGGCGCTGGGCTTGCCCTCGGGCGAATACGACATCCCGCTCCTGATCCAGGACAAGACCTTCGATGAAGACAACGCGCTCGTGTACGAACACGACCGCTTCGTGGGCTTCATCGGTGAGACCGCGGTCGTGAACGGGGTCGTCGCCCCCTTCCTCGACGTGGGCGCCCGGAAGTATCGCTTCCGCGTGCTGAACGGCAGCAACGCGCGCCCGCTGGCGCTCGAGCTGCGGGTCGCGGGCAGCGCGCAGGCAGAGCCGTTGCAGCTCATCGCCTCCGACGGCGGTCTGCTCTCGGCTCCGCTCGCTTCGAAGGTGCTGCTGGTGGCACCCGCGGAGCGCTACGATGTGGTCATCGACTTCGGCGATTATCCGGTCGGCACGGAGCTGGAGCTGGTCAGCATCGCCCCTGCGCCGGCCTTCGCGAGCGTGTACGGCGGAGCGACGGTGAGCGGTCTGCGCGGCGCGCCCTTCGGGCCGCAGGGCGGCAGCGGGCCCTTTGGGCCAGCGAGCGGTGGTGGCTTCGGGCCGCAGGGCGGTGGTGGCCTCGGACCTCGCGTGCGCACGCTGCTCGACGCGGACGGCGACGCCGTATTTGCTGGCACGGAGGCATTGCCGGAGCTGGGCGGAGTCTTGCGGTTTGTGGTGGCCCGCGATGAGTCGGATCCGAGCGTCGTGCCGAGCCAGCTGGCACAAATCGAGCGCCTCGATGCAGCGGACGCCGAGGGCGAGAAGGAGATCGTCTTCGGCTTCGACGGCGAGGACTGGACCATGAACGGCCTCACCTACGATCCCGAGCGCAGCGACATCACCTCGCGGCTCGACACCGTGTACGTCTGGACCTTGCGCAACGAGTCACCGCTGCCCCACCCCTTCCACAAGCACCTCTCGCTGTTCAACGTGCTGGACATCAACGGCGCGCCGCCGCCCGACTTCGCCAGCGCCTGGAAGGACACGGTGATGGTGCCCCCCTTCGGCACCGCCCGCATCGTCTTCAAGGACGAGACCTTCACCGGCACCTATGTGTTTCACTGCCACAACCTGGAGCACGAAGATCACCGCATGATGCTGCAGGAGGAAGTGGTGGAGTGAGCGCGCCACGGCGGGCGCGGCTCAGCCTGCAGACAGCACGGCGCCCGCCAGCACCTCCGCCAGCGAGTGACGGCGCAGGTGAAATCGCCAGCGACACGGCGAGAAACACACCACACCTAGCAGCAGCCCCGCGCGGCAGCCCACTGCGCGGGACCGCGAGCAGCTACGTTGGCGGGTCCGCCGGCGCCGGCACGACCTTGGGCCACTCGAACACTAGAGCTTCACCCACGGGCAGCGCCCGCCACAGCGGCGAGATGGTGTCGAGACGGGCGACGACCCGCTCGATCTGGGCCGTATCTCTTGCCAGGGGTGCGGGCGGGGTGAGGCCTGGAGCCCGGCGCTGGCCGTGCTTTCGGCGCCACGCCACGTCACACAGTGCGGCGAGGCGCTCGGAATGCTCCATGTCTGCCGACTGCTGCGCGTCTCGCGCCCCCAGTGCGCGCTCGCGCTTTTGCTGCTTGCGCTGCAGGCGCGCCCGCTCGCGCGGGCTACCATCGTGCTCCGCCCTCAGGATGAACGTGCCACCACCCCGCGCGGCGCGGCCGTACACGCCGTTTTCGAGGCGCAGCTCCGCCTCGACCAGGTAGTGCACGAGGTCGTGCGGGATGTCGTCATCGTAACCGGGAGCTGGGTCCAGCGCGCGTGGCGGTGAGCCCGCCTGCGTGACGATCACGGCGTAGCGCCGCGCGCCGGTGCGCTTGAAGTGGACGTGCATCGAGCGATCCTAGAGCGCCGGCCCTGGACCGACAAGCCCGCCTACCGCCGCGGCGCGCTGCTGGCCAGATCGCGATAGTAATATGTGGTGCTGCAGAATTGGCCCGTCGGCATCAGCGCGTAGCGTGGGACATCGCCCACCCGCAGCCAGCCCAGGCGCTCGTACAGCCGCTGTGCGTCTCCACCCGTCACCGTGTCGAGCACCAGCAGATCTCTGCCGTGTTCGCGCGCCGTGTCCTCCGCGGCGCGCATCAGCGCAGCCCCGATGCCCTGCCGGCGGGCGCGGCGATGCACCAGCACCTTGGACACGTCTGCGCGATGCGGCTGGTTCGGGGGCAGCGCCAGGAGCAGCTGTGCGGTCGCGCAGACCCCGAGCGCGTCCTCGGCGACCAGTAGCGCACGCTCGGCGCTCGCCACCTCGCGAGCTATCTTCCTCCAGAACGTGAGCGCCGCCTCGCGATCGAGCGGGTGCAGGAAGCTCACCGACGCGCCGCCCTCGACGCAGTCAATCAACACGCTCGCGAGCTCATCGAGCTGTCTGGGGCTGATGGTTCGCAGGCGCCGCACGGTCCAGGCTATAGAGATCATCGAGGCGTATTCGGCTGAATGGCATGGGTTGAATGAGCGGAAGGCGTCGAGATCACCACGGCGTAGCGGGCAGGCCTGGCCGTGGGATTGTGAAAGACCGCGGGGCGGTCCAGCTGCATTGCCAGACAGTCCCCCTCTCGCAGGCGATAGCGCTCGCTGCCCTGCAGCACGTCGATGGTGCCCTCCTGCAGCCAGATCTGCTGGCAAGTGCGCGGGTCGCTCGTCTCGAAGGCCACCCGGGCCCGCGGCGGGAAACGCACCTCGACGATCTGCATGGGCTGCGGCACCCAGGCGGGCGAGACATTGCGGCGGCAGTAGCCAGATTCCGGATCCTGCCAGGACGTCTGCTCGCCGCGGCGGGCCACCGGCTCCTTCTTCTGAGCAGGTGCTTCACTGCTGGAATCAAACAGGCTCGCCAGGGTGACGCCCAGCGCCACCGCCAGCCGGTCCAGTACGACCGCTGTGGGGCTACTCTCTTCCCGCTCGATCAGCGAGATCATCGAGCGGCTGACCCCGCTGCTCCCGGCCAGAGCCTCGAGCGACAGCCCGCGCGCCTTGCGCAGCTCGCGCACGCGCTCCGCCAGCCGCTGATTGAGGCCGTCCGCCGATTCCAAGATACTGCCATCGATAATCCAATATACTGGATGGCGTCAAGCAGGACGAAGTTGCGCCCTCCGGCGCTCGGCGACGCGGAGCAGGCCTGATGCCAGGCAGCGGCCCGGCGCTTTCGCGCGCCGCTTTCGCCCTCGAGTTACGTCCGCCGGCGCGCGCGGATCACTGCATCGACGCCTGTTCCAGCAACCGCGCGGGGGTGCTCCTGCGCCACTACCAGCTCCCACCGCTCTGGCTCGAGCACCGCCAGCGCGCCCTCCACCGAGATCTGCACCTGACTGGCCGCGGCCGTGGGCTTGCCCGTGGCCGGATCCACCGGGCGATGGCCCACCAGGAGCAACGTCCCGCCCGGTGCAACACCGCTCGCCATCCGCCGCACCATCGCCGCCACGGGGCCCTCGGCGCCTTCAGCGCCCGGGCCCTCTGCAGCGGCGCTGCCCTCTGCAGCGGCGCTGCCCTCCGCACTGGCGCCGGGCACGTGGACGTACAGACAAACGATGAGATCGTACGCCTCTGGCTCCACCCGCCAGGCACCGAGATCGGCCTCGATCCACTCGATGCGCGCGGCCACCTCCGCCCCTGCGGCCTCCGCCAGTGAGCGCCCTGCTGCCAGCGCAGCCGCGGAGAAATCCACGGCCGTGACCTGCCAGCCGTGCGCTGCGAGCCACAGGGCTTCTGCCCCGTGCCCGCAACCGGCGTCGAGCGCGCGCCCCGGCGGCAGCCCGGCGGCCTGCGCCAGCAGGTGCTCGCTGGGCGGACGCCGCTCCACCTTGTCGCGATGCTCCCGCAAGGTCTTCGACCATAGCTGCTCCCAGAACTGCTGATCAAATTGCGGCTTAGTCATGAGCTCATCCCGTTTACCTCATCTGCGGCACTGCCCTTGCCTTCGGCAAGAGCGCCGAGCGCGGCCTCGAGCACGCTGACGAGGGGCCACGCGCCGCGCGTCGTGTTGGACAGGACCGTACACACCAGCCCCGTGGCTGGCTCGAAGGTGCTGCGAAAGGAGATGCCTGCGTCGAGCCCTTCCATGAACACCACCCGATGCGCTCGCGAGAGCCAGAAACCGAGGTAGTCGCCGATGCCCGAGCTGTGCGCCAGCAACTGGCGGACGGTCACGCCCGGCTGCACTACGTCGCGGTCCGCTCCGAGGAGCTCTTGCAGGTCTGAATCCAGCGCCAGCTTGCCTTCGGCAACGAGCGACATCACTGCGAGCGCCGTCAGAGTCTTCGTGCCGCTCGCGAGCGCGAGCTGCGTCTCAGGGGTGTTCAGCTCGCCTCGTGCGCGATCGGCGAAGCCGCGAGCGAACAGCCACGGGCGCTGGCCGAGCTGCCCCAGCGACACGACCCCCGAGAACCCGCTCTCTTCACTGCTGCGCTCGATGCGCGCGCAGAGCCCGGCAAGCAGGGCTGTCACCACGGCCCCCCTCGCCGCCCGCGCGCCGAGAACGAGGGCATGTGCGCTCCGGCCACCCGAGGAACTGTACCGCCTCCCACCTGGCGGCGCCAGCTTGCCAGCCCGGCTCTGCCGCGTGATACGCTGGGCGCGGTCCCCGGCACCCCCGTCATGCGCTCCGACGATCTCGAGCTCTCCGACCTGATCGTCGACTATGATCCGGACACATTGCAGCGCAGGCCCGTGCGCTGGCAGGCGGTGCTGGAGTACTTCGAGGCGCGGGGTAATCGGGCCGCCGCGCGCATCGTACGCTCGCTGCCCCGGCGCGGCGAGCTCCTGGATGAGGCCGAGGTCGACCAGATCCTGGTGGCCGCTCACATGGAGCTACAGCGGCTGGAGGAGGAGTTCCTGCACGGGCAGCGCATCCTGGAGCTGGTGCGCGCCCTGGTCACGACCGCAGAGCTCCACGGCCTTGCCAGACCCTATCGCATCGTCGATGTCGGCTGCGGGCTCGGCTATGTCGTTCGCTGGCTGACCTGCTACGGCGGGCTTGGCGCGGGGGTGGAGCTGATCGGGGTGGACTACAACGCGCGGTTCATCCGCGCGGCACAGCGGCTGGCGGAGCAGGAGGGCCTGCGCTGTCGCTTCGAGGTCGCCAATGCAGCACGCCTGGCGGAGCCCACGACGTGCTACATCTCGAGCGGCGTGTTGCACCACTTCCACGGCTCCGCGCTCGTGGATTTTCTGGCGTGCCAGGGCGCGGCAGTGGCGGGCTTTCTGCACACTGACATCCGGCCGTCGTGGATCACCCCGTTCGGAGCCTGGCTCTATCATCGGGCGCGCATGCGAGAGCCGCTGGCGCGGCACGACGGCACGCTCTCCGCGCTGCGTGCCCATTCCGCGACCACGTTGCTGCAGGCGGCGCGCAGCGCATGTCCACAGCTGCGCCTGCACATCGACGATCGAGGCACGCTGCCCATCTTCAACGTGTTTCAATCCTTGCTCGGTATCCGGCCCGAGCTCGAGCAGAGCTTTCTGGCCGAGCTCGCGCGTCGCAAGGAAGAGTGTGCGCTGTGACTCACCTGATGCTGCTGCTCGGCCTGTCCCTCACCGACGCGATCTTCGCGGGCTATCGGGCGGGAGCTGGTCGCAACCCGCGCATCCACAAGCTCGACTACACGATAGTGACCTGCTGGGCAGGTCTCTTTGCCGGTCTGGGCACGGCGCTGGTCGCGGCCCTCGGCGCGCTCGCATACCTCTGGGCTGCCAGTGCTGAGGCTGTCAGTGACGGCGGCCACATCAGCGCGAGCGCCATCGCGCAGCTGGATGCCGCCGCGCAGCCGCTCGTCCATGCGTATGCCCTGTTCGCCACCGTGTTGCTCTCCGTGGTGGTGTTCTGGACCTATCCGCGCCGGCGCACCCGCGAGCTGGCGGTGGTGCTGATCCTGGGTCCCTGCACTCTGCTGCGGCCGTACTGGATCGTGGGCGGCGCGCTCTGGGCGCTCGCCGGAGTGGAGCGGCCGCTCGCGGCGCTGATCGCCTTCGTCGCCGCGCTGCAACTCGGCCTCGAGCCGCTCTTGAACGTGTGGCAGAGCCGAGGGCAGCGGCGGCGCATGCGAGAGCTGCTCTCGGACGCCTAGCTTCTCTCCGGCGCGAGCGCGTCGGTGCTCTGGTGGAGGCGTACTCAGCCTTCCTCGCCAGACGCCGCTTCGAGCGTCACCTCGAGCCGCTCGACCTCGGCTCCGAGCAGGCGCTGGCTGCGCCGGGTCACGAAGATGAAGGTGAGGAGCAGCAGCCACAGGACCATGAAGAGCCCACCAAAGGTGCGCACCTCCGGCGAGATGGCGTCGCTCACCGGGGTGAACTCGGTCGAGCGCGAAGAGGGCGAAAGGCTTGCGTGAAGAGAGCTCATGTTGGCTCCTGGCTAGATTCGCGCGACAGCCGGCGTACGACCTCACCCGTGCGCTCTGCCTGTGCGCGCAAGGACCGCAGGGCCTTGAACGTGACGAACGTGAAGGCCATCAGAATGATCCAAATGGCCAAGTAAGCCGCGATCAGCGAGGCAGTTTCGGTGACCTGCTCGGTCGCTCCGCCTTCGACCTTCACGAAGCCGTCCGGCAGCGCGGCGCTGGCCGGCGCAGGAGTGAGCGCAGGAGTCTGCTCAATCGTCTGCTCGATGTTCTGCATGAATTTGCTCCTCGTTCAGCCGTCGAGCGCGCTGCGGCTCGCGGCCTCTTCTGCCACCCGTGCCAGGCGCGAGCGCAGCAGGTGCTGCTCGCTGCGCAGCCAGATGAGCGTGACGCACAAGCCAGCCATCGCCACGAAGCCCGTGCGCACGGCCTCCAGCATCGCAGGGTCACCCAGGCCGGCTCCGCCCTCGCGCAAGACGACTGGGTGATTGCCACCCCACTTCAGCACGGAATAGCGGATGATCGGGATGTTCACGGCCCCCAGGACACCGAGCGCCGCCGCCAGGCGCCGCTCCGCCGCGCCATCCGGCGAAAACGCGCGAAATATCACGATGGCCAGGTAGATCAGGACGGTCAGGAGCGCCGTGGTGAGCTGCGGATCCCAGGTCCACCACACCCCCCAGGCGCGCTTTGCCCAGATCATGCCGCTCACCAGCATTGCGAGCGACCATCATTCCCCCGCAAGATCAAGAAGCACCTGCCCTGCCATCTTCGCCACGGCGCCCTGCTCGGAGAGAGCGCCGTGCCGCAGCGCACACTTTTCGTTCCAGAGCGGCGCGAGCTGAGCTTTGGTGAAACACTCCTGTCCAGTGTCGGATGGGCGCCGCGCAGTGCTATCCTGCTGCCTCGATGCCGGTACGTGACGAACGTGAATCTCAGTTGCAGCGGCTCCTGTCATCGAATCGCCAGCGCGCGCGCCAGGTTGCACACCAGGTCGTGGAGCACGGGCGGCGCTCGCTCAGCCACGCTTCCGATCGCCTGTCGGAGGCGTTCACGGCAGGGGTGGCTGCGCTCACCCCGTCGCTGATGGATCCGGAGCTCCTGCGCTGGAGCGGGGGGCTGACACACTCGGCGACGACGGTCTACGAGCGGGCGCTCGACGTGGAGCAGGTGCGCGCGCACCTGGGTGGCTTGCGCAAGGGCATTCCCGAGCTGCTGTCGGCGAGCCTGGGCGCGGCGGGGCTGGTGTTCGTGCTGCAGCGCGGAGACGTGGAGCAGCTGAGCGAGCTATTGGGCTCGATGGGCATCACCGCGCTGCTCTCTGCCAATCCGCTGCTCGGCTTGTGCGTGGTGGCCACCACGGGCTACGCCTACCGGCAGGCAAAGAAGGAGGGAGAGGCGCTCAGCGTCGATCGGCTCGCGGCCGTGCGCGGTGCGGCGCTGGCGGGCAGCAGCGCGGCAGTGTTCAGCGTGATGGCGGGTCCGGTGGCGCTGAAGCTGGTGGTGGCCATCGCCGTGACGGGCGCGGTGCGCAAGCTGACCGCTCCCTCCATTTCGTTCGTCGCCCGCGCGCTCACCTCCGCACGCCGGGTCACGCCCGCGCCAGCACCGTTCAGCAACGATCGGGAGCTGGTGGAAGCAATGCGCCTCTAGCCCGCCTCGTCACCCGCACACATTCCAGATTGGAATGTGCCCCGCGACCCCCCTCTTCTCGCTGGCGCGGGACTAGCTCTTGGCCTCAGCCTTGCCCGCGACCGGAGTGAGCGCCTTCTGCACGTGGCGCGCGAGCTCACTGCGGGTAAACGGCTTCTCCAGCAGCTGCACGCCCGGATCGAGCCGGCCGTGGTGGATGACGGCGTTTTCGGTGTAACCGGAGGTGTAGAGCACCGGCAAGGTGGGGCGCAGGCTGCGCACGATGCGCGAGAGCTCCACCCCGTTCATGCCCTTGGGCAACACGATGTCCGTCAAGAGCAGCTGGATGTCGTCGTGTTGCTCGATGATGCTGAGCGCCGAGGGGCCATCTTCGGCGACCCGGACGATGTAGTTGAGCCGCTCGAGCATGCGCACGGTGAGCGTACGCACGTGTGGATCATCCTCCACCACCAGGATCTGCTCGCCATTACCGTGCGGATCCTCCTCCAGCGGGCGCGGCGGCTCGGAGCGCGCCAGCTTCTGCAGGCTGCGCGGGAGATAGATGCGCACGGCCGTGCCCTGCCCCACCTTGCTGTGCAGACGCACGTGCCCGCCGGACTGCTTGACGAAGCCGTACACCATGCTGAGCCCGAGGCCCGTACCGCGCCCGGGGCCCTTGGTGGTGAAGAAGGGATCAAAGGCGCGGTTGAGCACGTGCTCGGGCATGCCGCTGCCCGTATCGACGACGGTAATGAGCACGAATTCGCCCGGCCGCAGCTCATCGTGCGCGTCGGTGTCGGCGGCGGTGATGGTAACGTTCTCCGTCTCGATGCGCAGCTTGCCGCCATCGGGCATGGCGTCACGCGCGTTGACGGCCAGGTTGACCAGGGCGTTCTCCAGCTGCGCGGGGTCGACCTCCGTGGCCCATAGCCGGGCGCCGGTGACCACCTCGATGGTGACGTCGGCGCCGATGGTGCGGCGCAGCAGGGCCTCCAGATTGTTGATCAAGCGCCCGGCGTCGATCACCCGCGGCTGCAGCGGCTGCTGCCGCGAGAAAGCAGAGAGCCGCTGCGTGAGCTCGGCAGCCTGATTGGCGGCCTGCTGCACCTGTTCGAGCAGCTCGATGCCCAACGGCCTGCCCACGAGCTGCTCGCGGATCTCCTCCAGGTTGCCCATGATGACGGTGAGCAGGTTGTTGAAATCGTGCGCGACGCCGCCAGTGAGCTGGCCCAGCGCCTGCATCTTCTGCGACTGGCGCAGCTGCGCCTCCAGCCGGCGCTGCGCCTCCTCCGCCTGCACCCGCTCCGTCACGTCCTGCGCCACGCCGAGCATGCTGACGAGCTCGCCGTTCTCCACCTGGGCCTGACCCCAGGAGTGCATCACCCACTGCTCCTTGTTCGGGCGCACCGCACGGACCTGCACCTCGTACGTGCCGCCGTGTTGCATCACCCGCGCGAGCTGCTGCTGGAAGCGCTCGCGATCATCCGGGTGCACCGCGCCCACCAGGTTGGCGAACAGCGCGGGCACCCTGGCAGGATCGTAACCGAGCAGGCGGTACAGCTCCTTGGACCAGGAGGCCTCGGGCTCGCCGCGCGTCCACTCGTAGCTGCCGATGCGACCCTTGGCCTGCGCCTGCTCCAGACGCGCGCGATCTGCCAGGGAGGCGTTGAGCGCGAGATAGCCGGTGAGGCCGTCTGCCAGACGTGCCCCCAGGTTCTCGAACAGCACGACGTCATCTTCCGTGTACACCCGCGCCTGCGCGCAGTGGTGGATGCCCAGGCACCAGGGCGGGCCAGAGCGCGGATAGATGGCCATCAAGAGCAGCGAGCGCACGTGCCAGCGCTCGAGCATCTCGAGCACGCCGGGAGTATCGGGGTTGGTGGCGTCCCAGCGCAGCGCGCCGTCGCTCTTCAAGGCACCCGCCAGCGCCTTCTGCACGAACGGGTTCACCGGCATGCGCTCGCGCGAGACGCCCAGCCCCGGCCACTCCGGGCGGTAGCGCTCCATCGGCACGGTGAACGCCTTGACGTCCGGATCACACGGAAAGAACAACCACGCACGATCACAGTCGAGCAGCTCGAGCATGGCGTCGAGCACGTCCGTCAGCATCGCGTCGAGCGACGGCGCGGCCAGGATGATGCGGTTGATACGCTCCAGCGCAGGTAGGAGCAGCTGCTCATGCTCCCCACGGGTGCGCACCATCACACCCGAACCTTTTCCCCCTCCAGCCACACCCACGCTACGTTCGTATCCAACGAACGCAGCGTGAGGCAACTCTTTTTGCTGCGTTAGGGCTTGGGTGTTGCGCTCTCCTCCCAGCGGGCGAGGAACAGGTTGGTGTCCCAGGTGCCCGGCTTGGAGTTGCGATTCGAGGCAAACACGAGGGACTTTCCGTCCGGGGAGAACATCGGAAAGCCGTCGAAATCCGCGGCGTAGGTGATGCGCTCCAGGTTGGAGCCATCCACGTCCACCGCGTACAGGTCGAAGTCCCGGCGGCGCGGATCGCCGTAGTTGGTGGAGAAGATGATGCGCTCCGCCGAGGGGTAGAAGAACGGCCCGAAGGCGGCCACGTCCAGCTTGGTCACCTGCTTGGCGTCCGTGCCGTCGGCGTTGGCCACGTACAGCTCCAGTTTGGTTGGGCGCACCAGCCCCTTGGCGAGCAGGCCCTTGTAGTCCTCCAGCTCCGCGCCTTCGGGGCGCGACGCGCGCCACACGATCTTCTTGCAATCGCTGCTGAAGAATGCGCCACCGTCATAGCCGGGGGTGTGGGTCAGGCGCTTGACGTTCTTGCCGTCGGAGTCCATGCGATAGAGCTCCAGATCGCCGTCGCGCACCGAGGTGAAGATGATCGAGCCATCTTTGCTGCACACCGTGCCCTCCGCGTCGTACCCCGGTGAGCTGGTCAGCTGCCGGAGCTTGGAGCCGTCAGCGTTGGCGCGGAAGATGTCGTAGCCCTCGTACAGCGCCCACACGTAGCCCTGGCTCTGATCGGCCTTGGGCGGGCACTCGGGGCTGGCGACGTGGGTGGAGGCGTAGATGATCTCCTTGTCACCGGGCAGGAAGTAGGCGCAGGTGGTGGCGCCCTTGCCGGTCGACACCAGCTGCGGCTTGGCGTTGGGATCGCGCGCGGGCCGCACGTAGATCTGATCGCAGCCGTCGCCCTCGTGCGCCTGATAGATCAGCTTCGAACCGTCGAAGGACCAGTACGCCTCCGCGTTCTCGCCGGCAGTGGTGAGCTGCACCAGCTCCTTCAGGTGCACCTCCTTCGCCGCGACCTCCTCGGGCGACAGCTTCGGAGCAGCCGCATGAGCGCCGCCTGCGCCGTGCCCATGCGGCGAAGCGCCATGCGCCGATGCGCCGCCCGCTCCGTGCCCGTGCGGGGAGGTGGCGGCCTTCTCCGCGGTGCCGGCGGACGCTCCAGCAGCCGCCGTTTCTGCGCTGGGAGGGGGAGCCGACTTCGCGCACGACGAGGTGGCAACGGCGGCAAAGAGAGCGGCAAAAACTGCCGTGGGCGTGGAATTGCGAAGCTGATTGCGAGCCATATGGAGTGCGCTCACCCTATTGGCGGGCCCGGGGGCGAGCAACTGAATTAGCCGGACACAACTTGCTGGGGCCGCGCGGCAGCGCGTTCTAGACTCGCGCTCATGCGTACAGCACTGCTCGCGCTCCACGGCTACACCATGAACGGCGCCGGCTTGCGGCGCTTGTTGCTCGGGCTCGAGACACGGCTGTCCGAGCACGTGGAGCTGATCTTTCCCGACGCCCCGAATGTCGCCAGCGCGGCCGCGGTGGCACGGCTGGAGCAGCGCATGCAAGTGCCCCGCGGCGCCCCACCGCATCTCGAGTGGTGGAGCGCGAGCGAGGATGGCCGCGCGTACCAGGGCTGGGACAGCTCGTGCGCGGCGCTGCGCGAGCTGCTCGAGCGCCATCCCGGCGCCGGTGTGCTGGGCTTCAGCCAGGGTGCCGCGGTGGCCGCTGCGCTGGCAGCGCTCGGCAGTCACGGGCGGCTGCCGCCGCTGCGCTTCGCGGTGATGGTGGCGGGTTTCACCCCGCGCTCCGCGGAGCTTGCGCCGCTGTTTGCGGGAGCGCCGCTGGACGTGCCCTCACTGCACGTCTGGGGCACGGCAGACCCCTTCGCCAAACACGGCCTCGCGCTGGCAGAGAAGTTCAGCGCCAGCTCGCGCGAGCTGCTGACCTGGGCTGGAGGGCACAAGCTGCCGGGCGGCGAGGCGGCAGCTGGGCTCGTGGACTTCGTGCGCCGGCATGCTGCCGGAGCCCGAAATAACCCAGCCGGACGCTCGGACAAGTAGCGTTTCAACCTCCCGCGGCTTCATGCTACAGCTGCCGGAGCTCTTTCCTCGTCCCATTTGTTGAAGGCTCCTCTCACGTCATGACCTCCCTGAAGCTGTCATCTGGAACGTGGTGGTGCGGAGCGCTGCTCGCGCTCGCCTGCTCTTCCTCCAGCGCCCCCCCCGCGACAGAGCCCCTGCCGCCGCCCGAGGCTGCCGCCTGTCAGGAGGCGGGCCGCGCCTGCACCTGGCTGGGTCTGCCCGGAGAAGACGGCTTCAACGGCGATGGCCTGAACCGCCGCGCGACGAAGATCTACTGGTCGATGGACATGGCCTTCGGCGCCGACGGCATCGTGTGGTTCATCGACTGGAACAATCACATGGTGCGCCGCGTGCTGCCCGATCAGACCGTGGAGACGGTGGTGGGCATGACCGACATCCCCGGCTTTCCCGGCGACGGCGGGCCAGGGGAAAATACGCCGGCAGGCGCGCTCGGCACCACCGTTGCCCTGAACCACCCGACGGAGCTCGCGTTCGACATCGACGGCACCTTGCTGGTGATGGCCTGGCACAATCACAAGCTGCGCACCCTCGATCCGGAGACGCTGCAGGTGCACATCGAGTGCGGCGCAGGCGCCGGCTATCGCGGTGACGGCATGCCGGCAGCGCAGGCGCTCTTTCGCCAGCCCAAGGCGCTGGCGCTCGGCCCCGCCGGCGAGCGCTACATCGTCGATCAGCAGAATTTCCGCATTCGCCGCATCGACGCGGCCGGTCTGATCGAGACCATCGCCGGCACCGGGCAGCAGGGCGACGGCACGGTGCAAGGCGACGGCGGCCCCGCCACCATGAGCGCGCTCAGCCTGGAGGCTGGCTCCAATCCCGAGCCCTCCGGCGGCCTGGCGCTCGCGGGGAACCTGCTGTACTTCGCCGATACCCTGGCCAACCGGGTGCGCGTGATCAACCTGGAGACGGGTGTGATCGACGCCTTCGCGGGCACGGGCGAGCCCGGCTACGCGGGTGACGGCGGCCGAGCCAGCGGCGCGCAGCTACATCATCCGCGCGATCTGGAGATCGGGCCCGGGGGCGACGTGTACGTGGCCGATACCGACAACCACGTGGTGCGCGCCATCAGCGCCAGCGATGGCAGCATCCGCACTGTCGCCGGCACTGGCGAGCCAGGGCTGGACGTGGAAGAAGGGCTGCTCGCCAGCGAGACGCGGCTGTCGCGCCCGTTCGGCATCGACTTTGATCTGGAGGGCAACCTGTTCATCTCCGACACCCTCAACAGCCGCATCGTGAGGGTGCAGCAATGACGGGCGCACGTGGCCTGTATGGTCTGTGGGCGGCGGCTGCCTTGCTGCTGGCCTGCGGCGCGGACGACGCGGCGGACCCCTGTGCGACGGGTGGCGGCCCCGGCGTCATCTGCACGATCGTCGGCGCGGGCACGAGCACCCAGGGTGGCTACGCCGGTGACGGCGGCCCTGCGCTGGAGGCGCTGCTCTCGTTCCCACAGGACACGCTGACCGCATCCGACGGCTCGCTGTACCTGCTCGACTGGAACAACCACCGCATCCGCAAGGTATCCGGCGGGCTCATCGAGCACGTGGCGGGCCGGGGCGAGCTGGGCGGTACGCTGGATGATCCGGCCAACTCCGACTTCAACCACCCGACGGGCATCGTGTTCTCGCAGGACGAGACGCGCCTGGTGGTGGCGGCGTGGCACAACAGCAAGATCCGCACCCTCGATCTGGGCAGCCTGGGGATCGTCGACACCTGCGGCGATGGCCGGCGCGCCTACTTCGGCGACGGCGGCCCCGCGCTGACCGCCTCGCTCGACTTGCCGGCGAGCATCGCCTGGGATCAGGAGCGCAACCTGCTGATCATGGATCAAGCCAACCAGGCGCTGCGCCGCATCGACGCCGCAGGCAATATCCACACCGTGTACGGCAAGTGCGTGATCGACGCGCCCCCGCCCTCCGGCCCCGGTCCGTGTGAAGAAGGCCAGGTGCCCACCGCCTGCCCGCCCGTGGATGGTCTGGCCTCTGGCAAATACACCTGTGGCGATCCCGCGCTCACCTGCGGCAACCCCTGCACTCCGGCCTACGCCGGTGACGAGGGCCCGGCGACGGAGATGCGCATCGCGCAGCCCTTCGGGCAGTCCGCGGATCCGGCGGGGCGCATCGCCTTCGGTCCGGATGGCACGCTGTATTTTGCCGATACCTCCAACGCCTTGCTGCGTAGCATCGATCCGGCGGGCATCGTGCACCGCGTGGCAGGGTTGCCACCGGAGGGGCGCGACATCCAGAGCGGCTACTCCGGCGACGGCGGCCCCGCGCTGGAGGCGCAGCTGAATAACCCCGTGGATCTGGCCGTGGGCCAGGATGGCACAATCTACTTCACGGATACCTACAATCACTGCGTGCGCGCCATCGATCCGCAAGGCATCATCGACACCGTGGTCGGGCAGTGCGGCGTGCAGGGGGATGCCGGTGACGGCGGCCTCGCGCGCAGCGCGCTGCTGCGCCGCCCTTACGGTCTGGAGCTGGTGGCTGACACGCTCATCGTGAGCGACACCGGTAACAACCGCATCCGCTCCGTGCAGCTGCGCTGATCGCTGCACGACCACCAGAAGGCTCGCTGCCATGCTCCTGCTCCATCTGCCCGCGACTCGCAAACGGCTCTGTCAGCTCGCGCTCCTCGTGCTCGCCGCCTGCGGCAACGATGAGGGGGATGCCACGCCACCCGCCCTCAGCGAGCCGCTGTTCCCGGAGGACTTCAGGGCCACCTTCCAGGAAGTGCGCAACTGCCGCCCCAGCAGCGAGCACGATCTGAGCCGGGTGGTGGTGTATGCGGACCCGCAGGCGCTGGCCCCGTACACCACCCGCGAGGGCGAGTTCGAGCCCGGAGCCACCCTGGTCAAGGAAGAGTACGACGGCACCGACAGCAGCTGTGAGGGCCCCGTCACGCAGTGGACCGTGATGCAGCGCCTGGCGGCGGGCAGCTCTCCGGACACGCTCGACTGGCGCTGGCAGCGCGTGAGCCTCGAGCGCAGCGTGGTCAGCCAGGATGAGCGCCGCTGTACCGGCTGTCACACGGCGTGTCGCGAGCCAGAGGGCTTCGCGAACACGTGCGCCTTGCCGTGACCGGCGCCGCGCGTCAGCTGCTCCCTAGCTGGGGCCGCTGGCTGCTCGCGCTGCTCGCGCTGGCTGCAAGTGGCTGTGCTGACGGCGACGAGGACGAGTCCGCTCCCAGCTGGCAAGTCGTGGCGCCGCACCTGGATGCCGCGCTGCTCTCGGTCTGGGGCACGAGCCCGAGTGACGTGTGGGCCGCCGGCGCAGACCCGGGAGACGGGCCGCTGGTGTTGCACTACGACGGCGCGAGCTGGCAGCGCCTGGATACGGGTCACAGCGGCGATCTGTGGTGGGTGTTCGGCTTCGCCGAGGGCCCGCTATACTTTGGCGGCACTGGCGGCACCATCTTGCGCTGGCAAGGCGGCGCCTTCGAGCGCATGTCCACCCCGGGCACGGGCACGGTGTTCGGCATCTGGGGCGCGAGCCCGGACGAGCTGTGGGCGGTGGGCGGCGCCGCTGGCGGCTCGCGCGGCGCGTTTGCCTGGCGGCTCGACGTCGAGTCAGCGAGCTGGCGCGACGCGCCGGGCTTCCCCGCGGAGCTGAGCGAGCGTGACGCGCTGTGGAAGGTGTCTGGACAGGGCACCAGTGACGTGTGGCTGGTCGGCACTGGCGGCAAGCTGTTGCACTGGGATGGCACCCAGCTCACACCCTCGTTCGCGGGCATCGCCGAGTCGCTGTTCACCGTGCACGCCAGCTCCACGCGCTTTGCGGCCGTCGGTGGCTTCGTCTCCGGGCTGTTGCTGGAGCGCGAGGTGGGGCAGCCCTCCAGTGCGCCGTGGAGCGACGTGAGCCCGCCCGGCGCGCAGGCGCTGGTGGGCGTGTGCCTGACCGAGCGCGGCGGTTATGCGGTCGGTCAGTTTGGCTACGTGGCTAGGCGCGACGAGCAAGGCTGGCGTGAAGAGGTGACGGGGCTCCCACCGGATCCGGGCAATCGCTCGCTGCACTCGGTGTGGGTCGCTCCCGATGGCGGCGTGTGGGCAGCGGGCGGTCAGGTGGCGGTGGAGCCGCTGCTCGACGGCTGGTTGCTGCACAAGCGCGCCCCTTCCGGCGCAGCCGTGTCGAGCGCAGGCCTGCCGCTGTCAGCGGAGTGAGCACCTGACGAGCCCGCATCCGGCCCGGCGGCGGTTGACGGCCCGTCTGCGCTGTGAGACCGTCGCCCGCCTTTTTGCGGCTCGACCCGGCGCTGGTGGCGTCCAGCGCGCTCAACGATGAGCTCGTGCGGCGAGCGCTCGGGCGCACAGTCAACCGGTCCCCCATGCCGATCTCCCGCGAGCTAGCCGAACACGCCTTCGTCAGCGCCATCTACGCGCTGAGCCGGATTGCGCTGGCAGCGCTGGGCCTGCAGTTCAACTTCGAGCTGCGCTGGATGTTTCTGAGCGATCCGACCGAGCTGCGCGAGCGGCTGCTGGAGACGGTGCTCTACTTCCACGCCTATCCGCCGGGCATGAACCTGATCACCGGCGTCCTGCTGAAGCTGGGCGGAGCGCACGCGGAGCTGCTGGCGCGGGTGCTGTTCTGGGGTTCGGGGCTGCTGCTGGTGAATGCCCTGCTGTATGTGCTGCGCGCCGGTGCCCTGGGCAGGGTGGCGCGCTGCGCGCTGAGCTTGCTCTTCTGCCTGGCGCCCGCCAGCCTGTATTTCGAGAACCTCTATCTGTACGAGACGCCGGTGGCCGCGCTGCTGTGCCTGGCGGCCGCGCTGTTTCACCGCGCAACGTTGCAGCCCTCGCTGCTGCGCTGGCTCGCGTTCTTCACCAGCTGCGCCGTCATCGGCTGGATCCGCAGCACCTTTCACCTGATCTGGTTCGTGGCAATGCTGGTGCTCGCGCTCTGGGCCGCAGGCGCTGGTGGGCGCCGGCGCGTGCTGCTCGCGGCGCTCGCGCCGGCCTTGCTCCTGCTGTCGCTCTACCTGAAGAACTACCTCTTGTTTGGGGTGTTTGGCGCAGCCTCCTCCGGGGCCAGCAACGTGGCTCACGTGACCGTGATGCGGCTGCCCACCCAGACCCGCAACACCTGGATCCGCGAGGGCAAGCTGTCCCGCTTCTCGGCCATCAGCGTGTATGCCTCGCCGCGCGCGTACCTGCCCTATTTCGAGTCGAGCGAGAGCGAGCGCTGGCCGCAGCTGAACGCGCTGGACCGCCCCTCGGTGAACGCGCCCAACTACAACCACTGGTTCTTCCTGGAGGTGGGCAAGGAGCGCAGCGCGGATGCGCGCTACTACCTCCGGCAGCGCCCGCTCGACTACGCCCGCACCGTCCTGAAGAGCCTGGGCCAGATCTTCGAGCCCTCCACCCTGTGGCACCCCTACGATCGCAGGAACCACGAGGAGGGCGCTCACTATCAGCACCGCCAGCTGCTCGGGCCGTACGAGTCCGTCTACAACCGGCTGGTGCACGGCGTGCCCCTGAGCCCGCAGGGCGTGTACATCTTCCTACCGCTGTGCATGGGCTGGGCGCTGCTGCGGGCCTGGAGCTGGCGGCGCGCCGCAGCGGGCGCGAGCGCGAGCGCCACGGTCGAGAACAGGGCGCGCGGGGCGCTGGTCTACTTCTGCGCCTTCCAGATCCTGTTCGTGGTGCTGCTCAGCAGCGCCTTCACCATCGGCGAGTCGTCGCGCTACCGCTTCCAGATCGAGTGCATGATCTGGCTGATCGGCGCGGTCTGCTGTGCTGACATCTTCTGCAGAATCCGCCAGCTCGCCGCGAGCCGGCGCGGTGGCGGCTGGCTCTCCGAGCGCCCGGGCTCGCTGATCACTTGACGATCGACAGATCGAAGCAGTGCAGCGCGGCGCCGCTGAGCGAGACCTCGATGGTGGCGGGCTGAGCGCGCCGCTCGCGCGTATCCAGCTGGATCTTCTGGTGGCGCAGATACGAGGGACGGGTGGCGATCGCGCCCAGCTCCTGGCCATCCACGGCCACACGGATGTGGCCCTCGCCCTTCTCGCGCGGGTCGTAGTGCCCGGCGAGGAAGGAACCGAGGGTGGCTTGCACGCGCAGCCGTAGCTCGCTGGCCGACGGCGCGGTCATGCACAGGTGCAGGCCCCAGACCCCTGCGACCACGTCCGCCTCGAGCTCCTGCCAGCCGCAGTGAAAGGAGAGCGGGGCCTCGAGCGTGCAGGGCTCTCCGTCGAGCAGCAGGTCCGAGTCCTTCACCAGGCGGAAGATCGAGTCGCGCGGCAGCAAGCGCTCGCGGCTGCGCGTGGCCGCCGCCACGTACACGACGGCGGCGACGCCCGCCAGGGCAGCCCCCCAGGCGATGGGACGCGCGGCGCCAGCGAGGGCCGCGCACAGCCGGGGCAGCAGCTGAAAGCGCCGATTGCCCCAGGCGGCAAGCGCGAAGCCGGGCAGCGCGCCCAGGCTGAGCAGCAGCCCCAGCCAGTCCGGGGCGCGGTATACGTAGTCGAGCACCAGCTCGCCATCGCGCGCCGGCACCTCCATCAACATCGGGTACTCGATGCCCAGGGCCGGCACGGTGCTGATCGGCAGGACCTCGCCGCCGGACGTCGCCTGCCAGCGGTCATAGCTGGCCACGTGGATGCGCAAGCGAGACTCACGGCTGGTGCCGCTCAGCCGGATGCGCAGCCGCTCCGGAGAGAACTCGAGCAGCTCGGCCTGCCCCGCTCCGAGCACCAGGAAGGGCTCGGGGCGATAGCGCTTGAAGCGATACACCCAGAGCTCACCAAATTGCCGCTCCAGCTCCATGGTGGGCCAGTTGAGCGGGTAGGAGCTGACCAGGTACTTGACCGAGAGCGCCTCGAGCAGCTGCGCCTCGTGGGTCATCGGGATCTTGTCGTAGATCTGCGTGGGGGTGGAGCCCACCTTGTACATCAACGTGTGATCGAAGACGGGCGCGATGGTCGAGAGGTGATCGCCGCGCCACATCTCGTAGGCGATGCGGTAGTGCTCGTCCGTGCTGGCGCGCTCCTGGCGCGTCCAGTCGAGCAGCGCGGGAAAGTCCTTCCAGTGCTTGCGCTCGTCCTGACCGACGTAGTTCTTTCCCTTCTGGATCGCGCTCAGCGCGACGTAGCCGCCCACCAGCAAGAGCCCGGCGAGCGCAGCGCCCCCCGCCCAGCGCGCCGCCGGGGGTAGCCGCAGCCAGGAGGCCTTGCTCGGCAAGCAGGGCGCTGCCAGGGAGACCAGCGCGTAGCCGCCGAGCGGGAACCAGAAGAGCTTGGCGATCAGCAAGAAGCGATTCGCCTCCAGCTTGATCAAGCTCGGCATCACCCGCTCGAGGTGCAGGTCACGCAGCAAGGTACCCGAGGCCAGCACCACGAACAGCGCGGAGGCCGCGGCCAGAAACAGCGCGCCCGGGCTGCGCCGGCGCAGGGCAAACCAGGCGCCCAGGAGCGACACGCCATGGATGGCGGCGGGCACGTTCTGGAACACGCTCAGCTCGAAGAACTTCTGCGTGACCACGGGCAGCGACTCGCCGAGCCAGCCCAGATCTTGCGTGTGACGGCTGCGCGCCAGGAACGGCACCAGGAAGAAGCTGGCGAGGGCCACCGCAAAGCCGAGGGAGAGGCCGAGCCGCACCACGTCGGCGAGCGCGGGCTTTCGCTTGCGCACCAGGTGATCGAGCACCAGCAGCGGCGCCACGATCGCGAACATGGGCAGCGCCATCTGGTGGGTGAGCAGCGCGGCGCCCAGCCACGCGCCCGCGGCGAACACGTCGCGCACCCCACCGCCCGAGAGGATGCGCTCCAGCCGCACCATCGACAGCTGAGCGAAGCTCATGG
This sequence comes from Polyangiaceae bacterium, assembly GCA_025937895.1. Classification (GTDB taxonomy): domain Bacteria; phylum Myxococcota_A; class Polyangia; order Polyangiales; family Polyangiaceae; genus SZUA-265. The sequence goes on from JAICQL010000002.1 coordinate 104,391, forward strand.
CCAGCGACACCGGCCACACCCCCCAGAAGGTGTGCCAGGTCCAGCCGCCTTCCAGCATACCGCCGGGATCGATGATGCTGATCCAGGCACAGGCCACGGCCGCGGCCTGGCCCAGGTAAAAGCCGCGCGCGAAGTAGTAGTTGGCGGCCGTCTTGAACAGCAGAAAGCCGGCAAAGGCCAGCGAATAGGTCTGCAGCCAGCTGAGCTGGCCGAAGGTGGCCGCGCGAAACAGCGCGATCCAGATCTCTCCCCCGCAGGGCACGAGCTCATCGGAGGGAAAGCCGAAGGCCCAGAAATAGCTCCAGCCCCGCAGGCGGCCCTGCGGCAACATCTCTTCCCAGAAGTGCCAGCCCTTGAACAGGTGGGTGGCGTGGTCGTAGCTGAGCGGCGTCTCGCGCAACAATGGCAGCGCCACGACCAGCGCGGGTAGCAATGCGAGCAGCAAGGGCGCGTGCTCGCGCCAGCTGCTGGCCGCAAGCCAGCGCCCGATCCGCGCGAGGCGCTCGGTGCCTGCGCCTTGCCCGTACTCCGCCGGCTGCCGCTCCACCGGCTCCTGCTTCGCCATGCTCATCGCCCGGCGCCTGCTGCATGCGGAGCGCGCCGCGACGAACCTTCAGGCCGCACGCCGCCTAGATCGCAGCTCGAGCGCTTGCTATCAAGCAGAAAACGAGCGCTGCGGCCACGGGCTCGCTGCAAGCTTCAGCGGCGGGCCCGCGGCTCCGGGCAGCGTGGAGGTTTCTGGGATGATGAGCAAAGCCACGTGGCAGGTACAGCCGCTCAGTGATCCAGCGGACCTGCAGCGCATCCTGGAGCTGCAGCGTGCCAACCTGGCCACCAGCATCGACGGGGAGGAGCTGCGCTCGCAGGGTTTTGTCACCGCGGTGCACAGCCTGCAGACCTTGCAGCAGATGCACGCGCTGGCGCCCAGCATCGTGGCCAAGGCCGGCGCCGAGCTGGCGGGCTACGCGCTGACCATGCTGGTGGAGGCGCGACGCTTCGTGCCCATCCTGGATCCGATGTTTCAGCTGTTCGAGCGCCTCAGCTGGCGCGGCCGCCCGCTGCGCGAGGTCAGCCACTACGTGATGGGCCAGGTGTGCATCGCCAAGCCCTTCCGCGGTCAGGGGCTGTTTGACGAGCTGTATCGCGGGCACCAGGCGGCCTATCGCGAGCGCTTCGAGCTGCTGCTCACCGAGGTCTCCGAGCGCAATCCGCGCTCCCTGCGCGCACACGAGCGAGTGGGCTTCGAGCCGCTGCACCGCTATCGCGACGAGGTCGATCAGTGGGTGGTGCTCGGCTGGACGCTGCGTTGATCAGACTCGAGCCGAGCCGAGCTTTACGCCTTGGCTGACGTCGCTGCTGGCCACCAGCGCGTTGCGTCAGTCGCATCTGCGCAAGAATCTTCCAGATTGGCTCAATTGACGGTCCAAACGGCAACATGTTAGCGCTGAGCCATGCGCGCACGGCGGATGCAGGGGAGAGCTCTTGGTGTGGTCCTGATGGGCACGGCGGGCCTGGTGGGGCTGGCTTGTGGCACCGATGACAGGGAGACGGACGAATACGAGCCACCACCCTACGTGGGGATCGGCAACCTGACCGTGCCCAACGGCAGCGGCACGCCGGGCGCAGGCAACCCGAACGGCGCCAGCGGCGCCAGCGGTCTGAATGCGCCCTCCGGTGCAACACCCTCCGGCACCGAAGCGCCGCAGGTCAGCGGCCTTGCCCCCGCCGGCACTGGCACGGGCGCAGCGCCCGCTCCCGGCAGCACCCCCGCTGCTGACCCCTCCTCGATGCAACAGCCCGGGCAGCAGCCCGCAGCGCCTGCAGCGCCACCACCGGCGGCGCCTGCGCCCGGGCAGCAGCCCCCGGTGATGTTGCCGGCCAGCGCCAGCGCGGGCTGCGGCCTGTCGCAGGGCATCCCCGGGGACGCGGGCGTGCCCAACACGCTCGTCACCTTCCCGCCGGGCTACACCGGCAGCACTCCGGTGCCGCTGCTGTTCGCGTTTCACGGCGCGGGGCGAACCAACACTGACATGCGCATGGTCGACTCGCGCACCATGGGCAGCCAGCTCGAGAACACCTACGTCATGGCGTTCATGAAGAGCGCCGGCAACGCCTGGGATCTGGGCACAGACTATCCCCGCTTCGAGGCCGCGCTGGACCAGCTGCTGGCCGAGCGCTGCATCGACACCGATGCCATCTTCGCCATGGGCCACAGCTCCGGCGCGCAGTTCATCGTGCAGATGCTGGGCGACAACCGCGCGCGGGAGACGCGCTTCGCCGCGGTCGCGCCCGTCGCCTCCTCGCTGTACAACAACCCGGCGTGGCAACCCGTGCCCACCCTGTTGATCCACGGGGAGAACGACACGCAGCGCCCGGGCGATCAGAACGGCGCGCAGGACATCAGCCAGTACGTGCGCAGCAATCAGTGCCAGGCCGCCACCACGCCCGTGGCCGTGCCCAGCTGTGCCTCGCTCGCCGGGGGGGTGGCGGTGGACGCGGGCTGCGTGCAGTACAACGGCTGCGCCGCCCCCACCTTCTTCTGCCGGCACGACGACCCGAACTACCTCGACAACGGCAACCCGACGAACCACGGCTGGCCATGCTTCGCCAACAGCCAGATCTTCGCGTTCCTCGAGTCGAACCGCTGAGCACTGCGCTCAGCGGGCACATTCTGGCGCCGCTCGGCGCCGTACGGCGCCGAGCCCCCCTGCACCCATTGCTTCAGTGAGCGGCGCTGCCCTTGGCGGTGCCGGGCTCGGCCATCTTGCGATGCTGCTCGGCGAGCGCGCCCGAGGGCATGATGCTGGAGATGGCGGCGCGCAGCTTGTTCTGCCAGCCGGCGACCACGTCGCCGTCGCCGCGCTGCATGGCGTCGTAGCCGATCTTGGCCACCTCTGCTGCGGACATCTTCTTCTCCGTGCCGACCTTGGTGTCGAGCATATCGGCGCGCGCGAAGAACTCGGTCTCGGTGGCGCCGGGCATGAGACAGGTGACGGTGACGCCGCTGTCCTTCAGCTCGGCGCGCAGCGCAAAGGAGAACGAGTCGAGCAGCGCCTTGGTGCCGTTGTACACGGCCTGATACGTACCCGGCATGAAGCCCGCGATCGAGCCGGTGATCAGGATGCGGCCCTCGCTGCGGGCGCGCATGCCCTTGCCGATGCGCTGGATCAGATCGAGCGTGCCGGTCACGTTGGTGTCGATCACGCGGCGGATCTCGCTGAAGTCCTGATCGAGGAAGGCGCGGCCCAGGCCCAGGCCCGCGTTGGCCAGGAGCGCGGCCACCGGGCGCTGCCCGATCGCCGCCATGAGCTCATCCACACCATAGGCGAGGGAGAGATCGGCCTGCACTGACTCGACCATGGCGCCCTCCTGGCGCAGCTGGCGGGCAGCATTCTCGATCTCGGGCTCATCGGCGACGATCAGCACGCGATAGCCGCCCTGAGCACAGCAGCGCGCCAGCTCGAGACCGATGCCGGTGGAAGCTCCGGTGATGACGGCCAGTGGACGCTCTCGGTTTTCCATGACTCCCATGATGACTCTCCCTTGCTGACTGAAGTTGAAAGGCGTGCACGTCTCACCAGGCGGAGGCGACCTCATCCGAGGAGAAGCGCCCGGTCGGCACCTCGTCGGCGGCGTCGCGCTCAGCGGCGATCTCCTCCGTCAGCCGGCGCTCGGCAGCAACCCGGCGGCGGTGCTCGTTGGAGCGCGCGTAGCCGAGGTGCAGGAAGTCGGACACGGTGTCGGCCGCCAGCATGCTGAGGAAGAAGCGCGTCTGCTGTGGCCGTACCAGGAGCGCGGTGGCCAGCCCGGTGGAGATCCAGACACCCAGGCAATACGGACAGGTGAGCAGGTAGCCCACGCTCCGGCGCAGGCTGCCACCGCGCGGCTCGTCGTGCACCTCGGCTGCGCCCTCCGCCTCCTGACGCTGCGTGAACGGTGCGCGCAGTGGCGCTGTCACGAAATCCTTGCTCACGATGCGCGACAGCTTGTGGGTGGCAACTCCCAGCAACACCACGTCAGACCAGCGAGTGCGGGGACGGCGCCGCCCAGCCACCCGCAGCGCGAGCGAGAGGGCCACACCGTACACGAGCAGGGCGGCGCCATAGCCACGCAGCGGCACGGGCTCGTCGGGCGCATAGCCGTCGAAAGGTCGCGAGAGCTGAGAAAGCATGCAGCTCGCTATGCAATCGGAGTGCCCGCAGCCGCGGGCTGCGCGGTGCTGGCCGTGCCGCTGGAAGCCGAGCGCCCGGCTCGCAAGGAGCGGCGGAACACGCGCCGCGCCACGCTCTCTGCTGCCCAGTAGCCGCACATGCCGTGCACGCCTCCGCCAGGAGGTGTGGAGGACGAGCAGAGAAACACGTCGCGCAGGGGCGTGGAGTACGGATCGAGCCGCGCCACGGGACGGAAGAACAGCTGCGACAGGCTCGCCGAGCCGCCATTGATGTCACCGCCCACGTAGTTTGGATTGTAGCGCTCCATCTCCAGCGCGTTCTTGCAGGCGCGCGCCAGGATGAGCTCGCGGAAGCCGGGAGCGTGGCGCTCCACCTGGGCCTCGATGGCGGCGCTGGCGTCCCACTCGGAGCCGTGCGGTACGTGGCAATATGCCCAGGCAGTGTGAAAGCCCGGCGGCGCGCGTGTCTCATCAAAGAGACTGGGCTGTACCAGCAGCACGAAGGGCTTGCTCACGGGCAGCCCCGCGTTCACGGCCTGTTCGGCCGCGGCCACGTCGTACAGCGAGCCGCCGACGTGCACGGTGGCCGCGCGCGCGCAGCGCGGATCCTTCCAGGGGATCGGGGCGCGCAGGGCCCAGTCCAGCTTGTACACGCCGGGCCCGTAGCGGAATCGCCGCAAGCGTGCGGCGTAGCTCGCGGGCAGCTCGTCACCCAGGATGGCCAATAGCTGACGTGGAGTCACGTCAAACAGATACGCCCTCGCGCGGGGCAAATCGCCGCGGCGTTGCACGGGATGACACACCCGCAGCTGGCCGCGGTGCTCGTACAGGCAGGCGAGCAGCGCGTCGCAGATGGCGCTGGAGCCGCCGCGCGCCAGCGGCCAGCCAACGGCGTGGCCCGACGCGGCCAGCACCAGGCCAAACGCCGCCGTACCGGCCTTGCTCAGCGGCAACATGGCGTGTGCGGCAATGCCGGCCAAGAGCGCCTCGGTGGCGGGCTCACGAAAGTGGATGCGGCACAGCGAGAGCAGCGAGTGCACCGCCGTGCGCCCGAAGCGCAGGTACGCGAGCGGGTGCTCCGGCACGCGCAGCGGGCCCAGGATCGCGCCCAGCCAGCGCTCGAAGTCGACCACCAGCGGCGAGAACAGGCGCCGGTATGCCAGCGCATCGCGCCCGAGCTGAGCACACGTGGCGTCCAGCGAGCGCTCCAGGGTGACCGCAGAGCCGTCGGGCAGGACGTGGGCCAGCGCGGCCTCGGGCTGCACCCAGCGCAAGCCATGGCGCTCCAGCCCGAGCGACGAGAAGAACGGCGAGGCGATGCCGAGCGGGTGCACCGCGGAGCAGACGTCGTGGCGGAACCCGGACAAGGTCAGCTCCTCCGTCCGCGTACCGCCGCCCGCGCTGGACGCCTGCTCCAGCACCTGCACGGACAGACCGGCTCGCGCCAGCGCCACCGCCGCCGACAAGCCGTTGGGCCCCGCGCCCACCACGGCCACGTCACACTCGTTCATGTCGGCGCTCGCGCCCCGAGCAGCCCCCGCAGCCGTGAGCCCGCGTTCTGCAGCTGCAGCTGCGCGAAGCGACCCGCGGCGTACAGCACCACCGGCACGGTTCCGGCAAGGGGCCGGCGAGTGCCGTGCACGGCGCCGTGCTCGTCCGAGGGCGCGTGCACGTTGCCCGTGGTGTCGGGCTGCGGCTCCTCGCTGAAGTGCCACTTCTGCAGCAGATCGTGCAACACGCGCTCGGTGCTGTCGGGCGCGAGGTAGTGCAGGGCCAGGCCCAGCGCCGCGGCGCGCGGCACCATGAGCTGGCGCCGCGGGCGCTCGATCAGCTCCGCCAGCGCTCGCGCCGCCTTCTCCGGCGACTGCAACGGAGACATCGGGAAGGCAGGGCGCTGTAGCTGGTTGGCGCCGTGCTCGAAGTGCTCCGTATCCATGGCGTACGGCAGGAACGAGCAGACGTGCACGTCGGGCAGCTCCGAGAGCGCGGTGCGCAAGGTCTCGGTCAGGCCCTGCAGGGCGAACTTGCTGATCACATACGAGGGCACGAAGGGCTGTCCGATCTTGCTCAGCACGGAGCCCACGTTGATCAAGGTGCCGTGGCGCTGGCGGCGGAAGATGGGCAGAACCGCCCGCGCCGAGTAGATGGCGCCGTACAGGTTGGTGTCGATCACCTCGCGGTGCTCGTCGAAGCGCTCGCTGTCGAGTGGGGCAAAACAGGTAATGCCGGCGTTGCTGACCCAGGCATCCAGGGTGCCGGTCTGCTGCAGCGCCAGCTGAGCCAGCGCGTTCACTTCTTCTTCCTTGCGCACGTCCATGGGCTGAGCCACGGCGCGAGCGCCCAGGGTGCGGCAGAGCTCCACCGTCTCCTGCAGCGCTTCCACTCGCCGCGCGGCGAGCACCAGCACGCTACCGCGCCGCGCCAGCTCCAGTGCGGTGGCGCGGCCCAGGCCACTGGAGGCACCGGTGATCACTACCACTTTGTTTGTGAGGTCCATCGTTGCCTTCGTTCTCCCAGGTCCTGGTCGTACGCGCTCCACACCAAATGTGCCTCGGCGGGCGATCTCGCCACGTCACAGGCTGCACTGCCCAGTGCCGCAATGGCGCAGCCGCGGGGCGGAGCCCTGCGCCCTTGCAAGATGCTGACCGAAACCAGGCACTCCACGGGCCAGCGCGTTAGGCGCAGCGAGCTGGTTCGAAGCTTGCATTCCCGATCTACCCACTGCCGCAACCAGGGACGTGCGAACGAGCCCCTGCCGGGAGATCCCTCACGAGGAGACCAGGTGAAGCGATGAAAGCCAATTGCTGGATCGGAAAGAAACACGTGCGGGTCGAGGAGGTGCCGGACCCGAAGATTCTCAACCGCCGCGACTGCATCCTGCGGGTCACCTCGACCGCGATCTGCGGCTCGGACCTGCACCTGTACAACGGCTACATCCCCACCATGGAGAGCGGGGACGTGATCGGCCATGAGTTCATGGGCGAGGTGATGGAAGTCGGGCCCGACGTGAAGAACCTGAAGGTGGGCGATCGGGTGGTGGTGCCCTTCCCCATCGCCTGTGGCAGGTGCCGCTCGTGCGAGCGCCAGGACTACGCGCTGTGCGAGAACTCGAATCCAAACGCCTGGATGGCGGAGAAGCTCTGGGGCCACTCGCCCGCGGGGCTGTTTGGCTATTCACATCTCCTGGGCGGCTTTGCCGGTGGTCAGGCGGAATACGTGCGCGTGCCTTTCGCCGACGTGGGGCCGCTCAAGGTGCCGAATGGCATGGATGACGAGCTGGCGCTGTTTCTCTCGGACATCTTGCCCACGGGCTACATGGGCGCCGAGATGTGCAACATCCAGCGCGGCGACGTGATCGCCGTGTGGGGCGCTGGCCCCGTGGGGCAGTTTGCCATGAAGAGCGCGCGGCTGCTGGGCGCGGAGCGGGTCATCGCCATCGACCGCATTCCTTACCGCCTGGAGCTGGCGATGAAGGAGGGCGGAGCGACCGAGACGCTCAACTACGACGAGGTGGACGTGTACGAGGCGCTGCGTGCCCTCACCGCCGGGCGCGGGCCGGATGCCTGCATCGACGCCGTGGGGCTGGAGGCGCACGGCCACGGGCCGCTGTTCGCCATCGATCGCGCCAAGCAGGGGCTGAACGTGCAGCCCGATCGCCCCACTGCCTTGCGCCAGGCCATCCGCTGCTGTCGCAACGGCGGCATCGTGTCCGTGATCGGCGTGTATGGCGGCTTCATCGACAACTTCCCGATGGGCGCCATCGTCAACCGCGGCCTGACCCTGCGCGCCGGCCAGTGTCACGTGCAGCGCTACATGAAGCCGCTGCTCGAGCGCATCGAGCGCGGCGAGCTGGATCCGCGCTTCGTGATCACCCATCGCCTGCCGCTTGCCGAGGCGGCGCGCGGCTTCGACATCTTCATGAAGAAGCAGGATCACTGCGAGAAGGTGGTGTTGAAGGCGGCCTGAGCCGCTCGTATCGAGGGCGGCTGCGCCGCCCTTCCGAGAGTTGCCAACCAAGCAGCGCGCCGCCCGGCGCGCTCCCATCCCAACAGCAATGGAGAACACATGAAGGCTACTGCGCTACTCGAGTCACAGCACCGCAAGGTGGAGGCACTGTTCAAGAAGCTGGAAAATGGACGCACGGATCCACAGGTCGTGCTGGAGGAGCTGGCCAACAGCCTGGCGGCCCACATGGCGATCGAGCAGGAGATCTTCTACCCGAAGGTGAAGGAGATCGACGCGGACGTCATCAACGAGAGCTACGAGGAGCACGCCGTGGCAGAGCTGGCGCTCAAGCGCCTGCTGATGACCGACCCCGAGGAGGAGGCCTTCATGGCGCGGGTCACCACCCTGAAGGAGCTGATCCAGCACCACGTGCAGGAGGAGGAGGAAGAGCTCTTCCCGGCGGTGGAGAAGAAGGTGAACGAGGCTCAGCTCGCTCAGCTGGGCAAGCTGATGAAGGCCCGCTTCGAAGAGGTGATGGAGGCAGGCTTCGCTGCCGCCGTCCCGCGAGGCATGGCCAAGACCTCTTCCGACGTGTCCAAGAAGGAGCTCTCGCGTCGCAAGACCAAAAGCGCTGCCTGATGATGCTGGGGGGGCTCGCTCGCCGCCGGCGTCGAACGCCGGCGGCAGCGAGTGGCTCTCGCGAGCACGCTCTCGCGAGCACGGCCCGCTTACCAGAGGAAGGGGCCGTGCGAGAGCAGCAGCGAGCTCAGAGGCCCCTGCTCAGACGCCGGGCAGCCCCGGCGTACGCTCGGGCTCGGGCCAGCCCGCGGTGTCCGACTCCGGCAGAGCCTCCGGCACATCGACGTCTTCGTCCGCCAGCGTGCCCGGCGGACGCGCGGGGTGCATGCCCGCGTGGATGCTGGCATCGGAGTGCACCACCTCCCCCGTCTCCAGCACCTGCTTGAGGCGCCGCAGATCAGAGGCAATCTCCTGCCCCGGCTCGGTCTGGAAGATCTGCGCGAGCCTGACCCCCAGAGCACCCGCCGGCGGATCGTAGTTGAGATCGACCACGAGCTCCGTGCCGCGCCCATCGGGGCCACGCCGGAACTCGACCCGGCCGTTGTTGGGCACGTCTGCCTCTGCCACCGAGCGCCAGGCGATCAGCTCGCCCGGGCGATCCTCGATCAGCTCGGCGTCCCACTCCACGGCGGTGCCCAGCGGCCCCTTGGCGCGCCAGTGCGAGCGGCCATTGTGCACGCGCACGTACACCAGGTGGGACATGAAGCGGGGCAGGTTCTCCAGGTCGCGGAAGAACGTGTACACCTCCTCGGGCGTGCGGTTGATGGTGACCGACTGCAACACGGACACACCCTCCTTGGCGGTGTCGGGCTCACGACCGAGCTGGATCGCCGTCTGCGCGTCGAGCAGGGTGATGCCCAGCACACTGGCAGCCGCGCCCAGCGTCCGCTCCGCCCCGTTGCTGCGCGGCGCACCGGCGAGCAGCGCCAGATCCATCACGTCACCCGCCACCCGCGCCCAGGCCCACGTTGCAGCGTGCGAATGCGAGAGCAAGCCGACCCCGCAGGCCAGCTCACGCACGCCGAGCGCGCGCATGGTCAGCGCCGTGTCCTCGTCCTCCTCCACGCCGATCCAGCGCGCCAGCTGGCGCGGGGCGACCAGCTGCGCCAGGCCCAGCCCGACGCTGAACCAGCCGAGAAAATTGGCGCGACGCCGCGCCGGTGTGGCGCGCGCGAGCGCCCATGGCGGAGTGCGCTGGCCCGAGCGCGTGAGGGCGCTGGCCCCCTTGTCCTTGGTTATGAGAGAGCTCATCTTGGTTCCACCTCGAGTCAGGAATTGGGCTCCTCACTTGCAAGCATCGAACCATCACGCCGCCGGCGGCGCCGCGCCTGCTGCATCGTGCACGAGCTGAGCGGCGCCCTGCGCATGGGACACGGGGCGCACCAAAAGCCCTCGCCCGTGTCAACTTGCCGCACGGCTTACTGCGAGCTCGGGGAGTGGTCGGAAGCGCTGCCGTGCGCTAGCACTTAGCTGTGAAGAGCGTGGACTTGGTGGGCTGGATCAGCTCACTCATCTTACTGGTGACTCTGGGCCAGCAGGTACGGAAGCAGTGGCGCTCGCGCGATAGCCGCGGCGTCTCCACCTGGCTGTTCGTGGGACAGATGGCGGCGTCGGTGGGCTTCTCGCTGTACAGCTACTTGCTGGGCAACTGGGTGTTCCTCACCACCAACTTGCTGCTCCTGGCCAACGCCATGCTGGGAGAGTGGGTCACGTTGCGCAATCGCCGCTCGGCGCCGCGGAGCCAGCCAGGGCTGTCTCGCAGTGCAGAGTCCAGTGGCGAGGGGCTCGCCGCTGCGTCGGCGCCAGTGAAACAGACTGGTTGAGCGCGCGGGCGGTAGGCAGCCGCCGCCTGCGGAGCTCTGGTGCTGGCAGCGCTTGCACCGCCGCGCAGCGCCAAGTTATGCCGACCGCATGCAACAGCTTGGCTTCGGTGCACGCCTGACATCCATTTTTGTCGTCGCCGTGACAGCATGCTCCTCCTCCGACAGCACCCTCCTGGCGGGCGCAAGCGGTGAGAGCAGGGGGAACGACAGTGCAATCTCTCCGGCCGTGATGGTGGCGGTGGCCACGCGTTCGCCGGAGGGCAGCAATTTCTACGTGGGCGCGTATCCCGAGCTGCCCGCCGAGGTGGATCTGGCCACGATGCTGGAGACGCCGAGCGGCCAGAACGCAGCGGCGTTCAACGGCTTCATCTACGTGTGGTCGCCCGAAACCGGCGTCTACACGCGCTACAGCGTGGATGAGCAGCTGCGCCTGAGCCAGAGCGGTGCCGTGAGCTTCGTGAACGAGGGTGGCACCGGCAACGTGATGACCCACTTCATCTCGCCGGAGCGCGCCTACAGCATGACGCGCGACAACCTGCGCATCGTGGTGTGGAACCCCACGGAGATGACGGTGATTGGCGGCATCGACACCAGCGCCGCGATCGATCCCCGCTACACCGAGTTCGACTACGGCGAGCCGGTGCTGTTCGGGGACTACGTCGCCTGGCCCATCCTCTGGTACAGCTACGATGACTTCGACTTCAAGCCGGCGCTGGAGGTAATCCTGGCCTCTGCTTCGTCGGAGGAGCCCGCGTTCGCGGTGAGCGACTTGCGCTGTGGCGGCGGCTGGTCGCTGTTCAGCGATGATGAGGGCGATCTGCACGCGCCGTGCGGCCTCCGAGAGCAGCCGTACCGGGCGCGTGACCACGCGCTGCGCCACGGCTGCCAAGGCCAGCGCCAGCAGCGCCGAGACCAGCAGCACCGCCCCGGCGATCTGCAGGAAGCGCTCCGTGCGCTCCTTCATGTCGAGGGTGGAGAAGGTCACGCGCAGGGTGCCGGCGACCTGACCGGCAGCGCTGATGGCGTGGGTCAGGTGCAGCTGCTCGCCGCGAAAGCCGTCGGGCAGCGGCGCTGCGGGCAGGGTCTCGGGCAGGTCGGCGCCGGCGCGGCGTGACCACAGAGCCAGCCGGGTGCCGTCCTGCGCGTAGATGGCGCCGGCCTCGGCACTCGGTTCCGAGGCCAGCACGTTCAGGATGACGGCGGCGGAGTCCTGATCTTGAAATGCGGTTGGGCCGTAGGCGCTCTGCGCCACCGAGGCCACCAGCACGCTGAGCGTACGCTGCTTGGCCTGGGCAAACGACGCGCGATCGTAGACGACGAACGCGCCGCAGGCGAGCAGCAGCGCGAGCACGGCCGTGCCCACCGCCAGCGCGATGAGCTTGGCGAGGCGATGGTATCCCCCATGGTAATTGCGGCGGCCAGAGCTGCCGTGCTTCCCCCTGACTTCGCTGATACGCCGCCGTCCTCCTCGAGAGAGGCGACTATTGGAACTGATCGGCGGCACCCGGCGCATTTGGATCACCCTCCCGGGGGGCGATGGTCCGCCGGCGCGCTCAGATCTTCAGGTGATCGGGATCCGGCTCCAGCACGCTGGCCAGCAAGCGGCGCGTGTACTCGTGCTGGGGCTCGTCGAACACCTGCCGTGTCTCGCCCAGCTCCACGATCTCGCCGCGGGTCATCACTGCCACTCGCTGAGCCACGTGACGCACCACGGAGAGATCGTGGGCGATGAACAGGTACGTGAGCCCGAACTCTTCCTGCAGGTCCTTGAGCAGGTTGACGACCTGCGCCTGCACTGACACGTCCAGGGCCGACACCGCCTCGTCCGCCACCACCAGGATGGGCTCCAGCACCAGCGCGCGGGCGATGCCGATGCGCTGGCGCTGACCACCGGAGAAGGCGTTCGGATAGCGCCCGCGGTACTCGGGGCGAATGCCCACGCGGCGCAGCATGTGGACGACGCGATCCTCCAGCTCGCCGCCGCGGGCCCGCCTGTGGATCACCAGCGGCTCGGCCACGATCTGCTCGACCGTCATGCGCGGATTGAGCGAGCTGAATGGATCCTGGAAAATCATCTGGAGCTGCGGGCGCACCCGCTTCAGCTCGCGGCTGCTCAGCGTGGCCAGATCCACCGGCTCCTGGCCGTAGAACAGCGCGCTGCCGGAGGTGGGGTCGCTCACCCGCAGGATGGTGCGCGCCAGCGTGCTCTTGCCGCTGCCGCTCTCGCCGACGATGCCCAGCGTCTCCCCCCGCGCCAGCTCGAAGCTGATGTCATTGCAGGCCTTGACCACGCCCACCTGGCGCTGGAAGAAGCCCTTGGACAGCACCGGGAAGTGCTTGCACAGCTTGCGCACGGAGAGCAGCGTGGCGCTCTGCTCGATCATGCTCATGAGCGCGGCTCCTCGTCCTCGTCGCTCTCGCGCACCGACTGCACGTCGCTGCCGTCGAACCACTCGGCTTCGGTGCGATCAGCGGCGAGCTTGTCCTCCGGCCGCTCGTCGAGCACCAGAGTGCCCGCGGCGGTGCCGCGCGGATCCGGGCCAAGGCCATCGGCGGCCGCCACGCCGACGGTGGCCGGCAGCCCAGCGGACAGGTCTGCACCCGGCCGCACCAGCCCCACCGCGGGCGGCACCGCCGTCTGCGTGACCCGCTCGGAGTGATCCTCCAGCGGCCGAGCCAAGGGCGGTGGCTCCGATGGCGCAACCTCCGCGGGCCGCTGCATCAGCCGCTCCAGCGCCACCTCGCGCGTGCGCCAGCAGGCCACGAAGCGCTCCTCGCTGGGCGCGCCCGGCGCGCTGAAGGCCTCCAGCGGCGGCGGCGCGCCCACGTTGCAGCGGCCCGCAACCGCATACGTGCAGCGCGTGTGAAACGGGCAGCCCGGCGGGATGTCGCTGAGCGCCGGCACCGAGCCGCGGATGCTGGGCAGGCGCTTGCCGATCGGGGTCAGACTTGGCAAGGACTCCAGCAGCCCGATGGTGTACGGGTGGCGAGGCTTCTTCAGGATGCCGCGCACGGGGCCGCGCTCCACCACCCGGCCCAGGTACATCACCACCACCTCATCGGCCATCTGCGCCACCACCCCCAGGTCGTGCGTGATGAGCAGGATGGCCAGGTTCAGCTTCTGCTGCAGGCTCTTCAGCAAGGAGAGCACCTGCGCCTGGATGGTCACGTCCAGCGCGGTGGTGGGCTCATCCGCGATCACCAGCTCCGGGTTGCTCACCAGCGCCATGGCGATCACCGCGCGCTGGCGCATGCCGCCCGAGAGCTCGTGCGGATACTGGCGCAGGCACAGCGCCGGATCCTGGATGCCCACTCGCTCGAGCATGTCGAGCGCGAGCTGCGTCGCCTCTTTCTTGCTCAGCTTCTGGTGGGTACGGCTCGCCTCCAGGATCTGAGTGCCGATGGTGTGCACCGGGCTCAGCGCGGCCGTGGCCTCCTGAAAGATGAGCGCCGCGCGGCCGCCGCGCAGCTCGAACAGCGCCGGCGAGCTCTCGCGCTCCTCCAGCACCTCCAGCGGAGGCTCACCCGGGCCGCGGTGCAGGCGCACCGAGCCCCCCACGATGCGCCCGGGCGGCTGGATCAGCCGCAACACGGACTGGGCCGTGACGCTCTTGCCGCAGCCGGACTCGCCCACCAGGGCCAGGGTGCGGCCGCGGGCCAGCGCAAAGCTGACCCCATTCACGGCGCGCAGCTCGCCCTCCTCCGTGTAGAAGTGAGTGCGGAGGTCGGTGACCTCGAGCAGCGGGTTGGGCTCCGTCGTGGCAAGCGTCATCGCAACCGTCCTCAGCTGGAGCTGGACCCGTACGGATCCGCCGCGTCGCGCACGCCGTCACCCAGGAAGTTGAAGCTCAGCACCGTGAGCACGATGAACAGCACCGGCGTGAGCAGCCAGGGGTAGTAACGCACCGCCTTCACGTCCAGGCAATCTTGCAGCATCACACCCCAGCTGACGATGGGCGGGCGCAGCCCCAGCCCCAGGAAGCTCAGCGCCGTCTCGCCCAGGATGACCCCCGGCACGCTGAGGGTGAGCGCCACCACGATGTGGCTGGTGAAGCCAGGCAGCAGGTGGCGAAACAAGACACGCGTGTGGCTGGCGCCCATCAGCCGCGCCGCCACCGCGTACTCTTCCTCGCGCAGGGCCAGGATCTTGCCGCGCACCACCCGCGCCAGGCCGGTCCAGTTCAGCAGGCTGAGCAGCAGGGTGATCGCAAAATAGATGGCCAGCGCCGACCAGTCGCCGGGCAGTAGCGCGCTCAGCGCGATCCACAGCGGCAGCTGGGGAAAGGCGTTCACCACCTCGATGGTGCGCTGGATGAAGTTATCGGTGCGGCCGCCCACGTAGCCGCTCAGCCCGCCCAGACACAGGCCCAACACGAAGGTGAAGAACACGCCGATCATGCCCACGGACAGCGAGATGCGCGCGCCGTGGATGGTGCGGCTCAGGATGTCGCGGCCATAGCGATCGGCCCCCAGCAGGAAGAAGCTGGAGGGCGCGACCGTGCTGCCGTCGGGCGAGCGGATCTCGCGCGGCTCCACCGAGAGCACGCGCCGCTCGAGCGGGATCAAGCCCCACAGCTGGTACGTCTCTCCCCGTGCGAACCAGCGCAGCTTCAGCGGCTCGCCCGGCAGCTCCACGTATTGCTTGCGGAACGTGATCGGGTCCACGTACAGCTGCAGCGCATACGTGTGCAGCCCCTGCTCCATGCTGAAGCGCACGGACTGCGGCGGCGCATAGGGGTAATCCAGGTGCCGCGCGTGCGGATCATACGGCGCCAGCGGCTCCGAGAAGAGCGCCAGGGCGTACAGCACGAGCAGCACGAACAGGGACCCCACCGCCAGGCGGTGCTTGCTGAAGCGCAGGTTGATCAGCTGCCACTGCGACAGGGTGCCCGGCGCCGCCGAGCCGTGCTCCTCCTCCGGCAGGATGGAGGGCACGCCTGCCTCATCCACGGCCGGCGCCTCGCGAGGCATCGAGCTCGCCATCTCAGCTCACCCCCTTCTCGTAGCGAATGCGCGGATCCAGCCACAGGAGCAGCACATCCGCGATCAAGGTGCCGAACACGGAGAGCAGGCTGAGCACCATCAGCATGGAGCCCGCCAGGTACGTGTCCTCGTTCACCAGCGCCTCGATCTGTAGCGGGCCCACGATGGGCAGGCTGAGCACGATACCCACGATGGCGCCGCCCGAGACCAGCTGCGGGAAGAGATGGCCGATGCCCGAGACGAAGGGGTTGAGCGCCACCCGCACCGGGTACTTGAACAGCAGCTTCAGCGGCCTCACGCCGCGGGCGCGCGCCGTGATCACGTACGGCTTCTTCAGCTCGTCGAGCAGGTTGGCGCGCATCACGCGGGCCAGGCCGGCGGTGCCCGAGACGCCCATCACCACCACCGGGATCCAGACGTGCTTCAGCAGGTCGAGCACCTTGCCCGTCGTCCACTCCGGCTGCGCCGCATACTGAGGCGAGAACAGCCCGGAGACGCCGGCGATCACCATCAGCACCAGCGCGAGCAAGAAGGGCGGCACGCTCATGCCCAAGAAGCCGACGAAGGTGAAGAAGTAGTCCCCGATGGAGTACTGGCGCACCGCGGAGTAGATGCCGATCGGGATGGCCACGATCCAGGTGAACACGATGGTGGCGAACGAGATGATCACGGTGAGCAGGATGCGATCGCCAACCAGATCATTGACGGGGCGGCCCGTCTCCATCGAGCGGCCCATGAAGCCCTGCAGCAGGCCCAGATCGTCGGGCGACTGCGTCTGAAACCAGTAGGCCCCCATCCAGCGCAGGTAGCGCTGCCAGACCGGGTCATCGAAATGGAAGCGATGGCGCAGCTCCTCGATCTGGGTGAGCGCGTTGGTGTCGCCCGTCTCCGCGAGCACGAGCAGGCGTGTGCTCAGGTAATCACCGGGCGGCAGCTCGATGGCGGCAAACACCACCACGCTGATGATCAGCAACGTGGGCAGCAGGATGACCACCCGCCGGGCCACGAACGGGTGGCGCACCGCCAGCAAGAGCACGAACAGGGCCGTGATACCGAGCAGGCTGTAGCGGATGATCTGCCCGAGCTGGCGGCTGGACTCACCCGGCGCGCGAGCTGCGGAGGGAGCGGGCGCAGCCTCGGCCCCGGGCCGCGGCAGCGGCACGATCTGCTCCAGCGCGGCCTTGGTGGCGGCGGCCGCCGCCTGCGAGGGGTGCTCGAAATAATATGTCTCCAGCCCGGCGTTGCCCGGCGTGCGGGTGGCGCCGCTGTACAGCGCGTTCTGCGGCACGTTGCGCAGATCGTCATCGACCACCACCAGGAAGGGCGTGGGCTCGGAGATGTTGATCGACCACAGGTTCTCGGCGGCGATGTCGGTGGCCTCGCGAAAGCGCGCGACCCGCTCTTCCATCGTGCCGAGCTGCTTGGCCTCCACCAGCGCGCGGTACGCGTCCAGCATCGGGTGGCCCGGCGGCGGGGGGAAGGCGTTCTTGACCCCCGTGGCCTGCGGCGCGCCAAAGTAGCCGCCGCGATCGAACCAGCGCCCCCAGCTGGTGGCGAACAGCGTCTCGGCGTCCTGCGGGGCAAAGGAGCGGGAGCCGAGCAGCGGGAAGAAGTCGCTCTCGCTGGTCCAGGCCACCATGTCGTAGTCGCGCGAGTCCCGCTTCTGCTGGAACAGGGTGCGCGACTGCTCGCGCACGATCACGCGCAGCCCCACCTCGCGCCAGTCGTCCACCACGAACTCCGCCGGCCCCAGCCCGGTGTTGGAGGTGAAGGTGAGGTAGAAGGTCATGCTGCTGCCGTCGCGGAACGTGCGCATGCCGTCGACGTCGCGCTTCGTCAGCCCCAGCCCGTCGAGCAGGGCGTTTGCGCGTGCCGGCTCGTACTCGATGAAGGCGTTGGCCAGCTGCTCGTTGTGGAACGGCGACTCCACCCCGGGCTCGACCTGCGAGGGCCGCACGGCATTGTCATAGCGGGCGCGGATGATCGCCTTGCGATTGATGGCCAACGACAGCGCCTGGCGGAAGCGCTTGTCTGCCAGCAGCTCCGCCTTCTTGCCCAGCGCGGGCTGCGCGGGATCGGTGTAGCGGATCAGGTTGGGGTGAATGACCCAGGTGGTGCGCGACGCCGGATACCAGTGCAGCAGACGATAGCCGGCCTCCTGCTGGCGGCTCATCAGCTCGGTGTAGTTCTCGTAGCTGACGTGGCGGCCCTGCATGGTGACCTCGCCGTTGGCGAAGGTCAGCGGCAGCATCTGCGGCGTCTTCAGGTCGAACTGCAGGCGGTCGATGTAGGGCAGCTGATTGCCCGCGGGGTCGACGGCGAAGTAGTACGGATTGCGCGTGTAGACGTAGGGCGCGGCCTCGGAGGAGGTGCGCGGGATCCAGGGCCAGAGCCGCGGGCACTCCGGGTTGTCGTAGCGCATCAGGCGCTCCCACAAGGACAGCTGGCTGGTGAAGCCCAGCTCCTTCATCTCCTTGGCCAGGAACGCCGGATCCGCCGTCTCCGGGTGGTATTTTTCGAAGTAGTGCTTCGGATAGCGGGTCATCACGAAGCTGTTGTCCGCCAGCACCTCCTGCAGGTTGCCGAAGGGCTCGTCAAAGCTGATGCTGAAGGTGAGATCGTCGATCTTCTCCAGCCGGGTCTGGCCCAGGCCGGAGCTGAGCCAGGGCGGCGCCGCCCCGTCGCGCAAGGTGGCGTTGGTCTCGTCGTATTTCCACCAGAACAGGATGTCGTCGGCGCCGAAGGGGTGCCCGTCCGACCAGCGCACGCCGGGCCGCAGGTGCACCACGTAGTGCCTGCGGTCCTCTGACTGCTCCAGGCTCAGCGCCAGGTGCGGCACGATCGGGTAGCCCAGGGGCGACCAGCGAAACAGGTTCGAGTACCCCATGCGGAACTCGACCATGAACACGTCGAAGGCGCTCGTGGCGGCGCGCAGCCAGGTGCCGCCATACTTGCCGACGGAGCTGCCGCCGGCGCCGGTGGCGCCGTCGAGCACGAGCGGATGAGGCCCGACCCGCTCGTGTACCGGCGGCAGCTTGCCCTCGGCCACTAGCTCACTCAAAACGGGCGCCTCGCCCCTGGGCCACCAGGGGGCGCTGGGCCCCTCGCTCGGGTCGATCGGGCGCTCGAAGCGCGGCTGCCCCTCGCGCCGGGTCGGATCGAAGCTGACGTCGCGCGCCTTCTGGGCAACCGCGATCTGTTCGGGTGTGGGCGGCACCGGCGGCTGGCTCAGGTCGGGACGCGCTGCCGCGCCCAGCCCCACCAGCGCCAGCGCGAACAGCAGGCACGCGATGGGCAGGCCGAGCAGGAGCTGCTTCCAGGTCAGCCCGCGGCGGGCACGCTCGAGCGCCCCAGCGCCGCCACGCCTCGCGGCCGCTGGCGAGCTCAGGAGTTCAGCTCCCTGCGGGTGCACTCCCGCCGCTGGGTGATGGAGCGCACCATCATCTCGCAGGCTGCCATCGTCTCCAGGTTGTGGCGCACGCTCACCCCGGGCTCGACCCCGCGGGTGATGTAGGCGTGAAAGTCGCGCAGCAGGTCCGTCTCGCCGTGCGCCTCATCCAGCGGCACCGGCAGCACCGGGCACGAGCCGAACTGCTCCAGCGGCCGCTCGTTGAAGGTCAGCCCCGCGTCGTCGTTGTAGACGAGCGCGCCGCGCTCGCCGTGGATCTCGATCACCAGGCTGGCACGAGCTGCGTCATGCGTGTGAATGTAGTGCCCGCGCACCTTGTTCTCGAACACGATGTGCGCCGTGGTGTTGTTGTCGTGCGTGTACGCCGACCACGACGCCTTCCAGCTCTGCGCCGTCATCGCCGCGATCGGGCCGAACCAGAACGCCAGGTTGTCGAAGTGATGGCACGACATGTCCCAGACGCTGGCGAACGGATACGTGAGCGTGCGCGGCAGCGGGCGCACGCGCTGCTGCGTGTAGCAGACCATGTGCACGACGCCCGGGTGCGCGGGATGATCCACCTCGGACAGGGCGCGGCGGATGGTACGCTCCATGCGATTGTAGCGGTAGTTCTGCGCGACGCAGACCTTGCCACCGCGATCGGCCGTGATCTGGGTCAGGGCGCGAGCGCTCTGCCAGTCGGGGCCCATGCCCTTCTCCACCAGCACCGGGATACCCGCCTCCACCGCCTGGCTGGCGTAGGGCACGTGAAAGATGGTGGGCGCGCAGATGATGATGCAGTCGATGTCCGGACCGCTGCGGGCCAGCGCCTCGGTGTAGTTCTCGTAGCAGACCGACTGCGGCAGCCCCGTCTTCTCGCGCGCCTCGCGCAGCGCCGACTCGCGCACATCACACAAGGCCGCCGGAACGAACCCGGTCTCCGGCGTACATCTCTCGAGGGGCCACACGCCTCGGTTGCCCACGCCAACGTGCAACACCCGAAGCGGCCCGGACCGCTGTCGCGCTTTCATTTTGAGCTCCGTGCCTCGCTGGTGCTCTCGCGCACCACGAGCTCCACACCGTACTGCACATCGGCGGTACGTTCGAGATCGGGATTTGCGATGCACTCCAGCAAGGCACGGCAGCCGCTCGCGCCCATGCGGTGGGCCGGCTGCAAGACGGTGGTCAGCCCAGGAAAATACAGGCCGCCTTCGGGGATGCCGTCAAACCCCACCACTGACACTTCTTCCGGAATCTTCACGCCCTGCTGAAGCACCGTGCGCATGAAGCCGAGCGCCATGGCGTCGTTGCCCATCACCACCGCGCTGGGCCGCGCGCGCGCCGGTAACGCCAGGAAGGACTGCGCGTATTCGGCGCCCGCCTCGGGCCCATAGTTCGGGCCAAACCACACGCGCTTCTCCGGCAGCTCGATCTGGTGACTCTCCAGCGCCTGAGCGAGACCGCGATGACGATCGCGCGTGTCGATCGAGTCGCGCGGGCCACCTGCGAAGGCGATGCGGCGATGGCCGAGCCCGAGCAGGTGCTCGGCCACGATGCGCCCGCCCTCCACGTTGTTGCAGCGCACGATCGAGCTCGCCGGAGCCTTGATGTCGGGGCCGATCAGCACCACCGGCAAGCCCGCCGCCGTGGCCGCCGTGAACAGGCCGTGCTCGCGCCGCGTGTAGCGGATGAACATCAGCCCATCGACGCGTCGCTCCGTGATCCACGCGGCGACCCTGCTCGAGTCATAGCGGCCGTTGAGCATCAAGCTGGCCAGCAGCACGCTCTGCCGGCTGTCGGCCAGCTGCTCCTCGATACCCGCGAGGATCTGCGAGAACCACGTGGTCTGGCTGGTGTACGAGACCACTCCCACGCAACCCGAGCGCCCCGTGACCAGGCTCTGCGCCGTGATCGATGGCGCGTAGCCCAGCTCTTGAATGGCGAGCTGCACCCTGCCCTTGGCAGCTGCGCTGGCGTAGCCGCCGTTGAGCACGCGCGAGACGGTGCTCACCGCCACCTGCGCGCGCTCGGCCACCACGCGGATCGTGGGTTTATCTTTGTTTAGCGCCGCGCCGCGCCGGCGGCCGCGGGGCGCTGGCTCGGGTTCCTCCGGCGTCTCCGAATCTTCGGGATCCGGCTCGAGAGGCGCTGACACGACGCGGAACGCTAACACGCAGCACGCCAAGCCGGGAGCGGTCCTGGCTTTTTTCGCCCTGCAAAGCCGCCACAGGCCCTGCGACCAATGACGCTCCGCGCCGGCTCACCCGCTGCGCCAGCAGCCGTAATCCGGCGGCTCGGGTAGTCCGTAGTTCCGGCAGGTGGGAGCCTGGCCGCGGGTGGCGGCGGAACCCACCGGGTTCCAGAGCCATGCCATCGCCCCCATTTCTCAGCTCGAAGCCCCGCCTGGTGGCGACGGGGGCGGCGCTGCTGGGCGCGGCTCTGGCCAGCGCGCTCGTGCTGAGCCTGTGGCTCGGGCGAGCGTTTGGCACGGCCTTCGGCGCGAGCTTGCTGCTGGTGCTGGTGCCACTGCCGGCGCTGTTCTGGCTGTGGCAGCGGCCGCTGCAGCGCGAGCTGGAGCGCCGCGAGAGCCAGCAGAGCGAGCTCGAGCGGCGGGGCCTGCATGACTCGCTCACCTTGTTACCCAACCGCGTGTGGCTGCAGCAGCACCTGGCAGAGGCGGTGGAGACGGCGCGCCGCAACGGCGAGCCGCTGGCACTCATCGTGCTCGACCTGCGCCGCTTCCAGGTGGTCAATGGTACGCTCGGACACGTCACGGGCGATCGTTTGCTGGAGCAGGTGGCCTCGCGCTTGCAGCACGAGCTGCGCGGCGAAGACGCGGCGGCCCGCCTGGGCGCCGACGTCTTCGGCATCCTGCGTCATGGCGTCGATCCAAGGACCGCGAGTCAGGCGGCGGAGCGGCTCTACCAGCTGATGGAGACGCCGTTTCTGATCGATCAGACACCGATCGAGCTGGAGGCGCTGTGCGGGGTGGCGACCTTTCCGGCGCTGGCCGAGGACGGCGTGCAGCTGCTGCAGCGAGCCGAGATGGCGGTGCACCAGGCCAAGCGCGATGGCGAGCGCTTCGCCATCTTCAAGGGCGAGAAGGACACCGACTCGCGCCGGCGGCTGTTGATGTTCGGCATGCTGCGCGGGGCGCTGCAGCGCAACGAGCTGCTCTTGCACTATCAGCCCAAGCTGGATCTGACCACCGGCGCGATCGTCGGGGCGGAGGCGCTGGTGCGCTGGGATAGCCCGGAGCTGGGCCGCGTCTCGCCCGGGGAGTTCATCCCCCTCGCCGAGCAGACCAGCCTGATCAAGCCGCTCACCGCCTGGGTGCTGGAGGAGGCGCTGCGCCAGCTCGTGGCCTGGGAGTCCGCCGGCATCCGCACGCGCGTGGCCGTCAACCTCTCCGCGCGCAACCTGACGGACGAGAAGCTGCCGGAGCGCATCGCCGAGCTGCTGGAGCTGGGCCACGTCAAGCCGGAGCGCATGATGATGGAGATCACCGAGAGCGCGGTGATGCAGAACCCGGAGCGCGCGGCCGTGGTGCTGGAGCGCCTGCGCGAGATCGGTGTGGCGCTCTCGATCGATGACTTTGGCACCGGCTACAGCTCGCTCACGTACCTGCGCACACTGCCCGCCGACGAGCTCAAGATCGATCGCAGCTTCGTGCGCGAGATCGACGCCAACGAGGGCAACGCCACCATCGCCCGCTCGGTGATCAACCTGGCGCACAGCCTGGGCCTGAAGGTGGTGGCCGAGGGCGTGGAGACCGAAGCCGAGCTGAAGCGGCTCATCACCCTGGGCTGCGATCTGGCGCAGGGCTACCTGATCAGCCGCCCGCTGCCCGCCAGCGATCTGGCCAGCTTTCTCAGCCACCACCACCGCAGCCCGACCGCGCTGGCGCTGGCCAGCCTGCGCATCCAGCCCGCGACCACGCACAGTCCGATCGTCGCCGCGCCGCAGTCCTCCGTGCGCCCCTCCCTGCGCGAGAGCTTGAAGTCCATCCGCGCGTGAGCCACACGGCGTTTCCGGAAAAGCGCTGGACGGCTGCGCGCCGATCTGCCCACTCTGCCCTCGGAGTCAAACAATGGCGCTCGAAACCTTTGAGATCGAAGCAACGGCACCCTTGCGCGGCAGCGTGATCTGGCTGCACGGGCTGGGCGCGACCAATCACGATTTCGATCCCATCATCCCCGAGCTGAACGCGCCACACCTGCGCTTCGTCTTCCCCGCGGCGCCGCTGCGCCAGGTCACAATCAACCAGGGCATGCGCATGCCGGCCTGGTACGACATCCTGTCTTTCGATGATCCGCCGCTGCGCGAGCACGAAGCTCACGTGCGTGAGCTCGCACCGGAGATCGTTGCCCTCATCGACAGGGAGCGCACGCGCGGGCTCGCCGCCGAGCAGATCGTGCTGGCCGGCTTCAGCCAGGGCGGCGCCGTGGCGTTGCACGTGGGGCTGCGCGCGGAGCGCAAGCTGGCCGGGGTGCTCGTGCTCTCGGGTTACCTGTTGCTACCCGATCGACTCGAGGAGGAGCGGCAGCCCGGCGGGCGGCAGACACCGTTCTTGTTCTGCCACGGCCGCCATGATCCGATCGTGCCGTTGCGGCTGGGGCAGGCCAGCTTTGCGCGGGTGACCCGCGCCGGCTACAGCGCAGAGTGGGCTGAATACGAGATGCAACACTCGCTGTGCCTGGAGGAGGTGCGGCGCATCCGCAGCTGGCTGGAAGAGCGCTTTCCCCCGGCTCACTGACAGCGCCGACGGCACTGACGGCTCTGTCGCGGCTGGCACAGCTTGGCCCATTGACGGCCACGATCGCTTTGCCACACCCTGCAAGGGTGGCTGCGCTCGAGCAGCGTAGATCTCGCTCTGCTCGAGCTTGGCGTGGCATTTGCTGCAGGGGGGATGGTGGAGGTGTCGTGACCCTTTTGAGCCGCTGGTCTTCACGCTGCTGGTCTTCACGCTGGCTGCGCGGGCACCCGCACGCGAGCGTCCCGTTCGGGGGCGTCCTGCTCGGGTCCGCCGTGCTTTGCTGTGCCCTGCCCGGTTGCGGCTCGGATGACAGCACCGTGAATTTCAGCGGCTCCGCTCCCGGTAGCTCTCCGGCGCCGGACGTAACGCCGCCCGCAGAGAGCGGCGGACAGACCCCCGGTCTCCCTGGCGGCCTCAACCGGGACGAGCAGCTCACCCCTCAGCCAGACGGCAGCTTCCGCGATCGCGCCGGCAACCGCGTGCGGGTCAACTCCAGCGGACAGCTGATCGATGATCGCGGCAACGTGGTGGTGGTGGGCCCGGATGGCGTGATCGTGCTCGCCAACCCCGAGCAGGAGGTGGAGAACAGCTTCCGTGTGCCGGTGGTCACCGGGCAGCTGATCTGGGCCGCCAACCCCGTGAGCGGACGGGTGGCGCTGATCGACGCCATCAGCCACGACGTGCAGACCTTGCCGGCAGGGGTGGCGCCCACGTACCTGGCCGCCGTCCCCGGCAGCGGCGAAAACCGCGCGCTGGTGATCAACGCCGGCAGCACCAGCGCCACTCTGTTCCGCGCGGGCGCCGGGGGTGAGCTGGTGCAGCTGCAGCTCCCGCTGCACGCCAACGCCAACGCCTGGACCTTGAGCGACGGCGGGCGCTGGGCCATCGCCTGGTCCGACGCGCGCGAGCTGCCGCGGCTCGACGCCACCGAGGGCCTGCAGGACATCACCGTGGTGGATCTGAGCGCGGCGGAGCCCGTTCCAGTGCGCTTCAGCGTGGGCTACCGCCCGGTGAAGCTGCAGATCGACGCGGAGCAGACGCGCGCGTATGCCGTCACCCGCGACGGCATCAGCGTGATCGAGCTGGCCGATACGCCGCGGCTGGCCGATGACATCGCCATTGCCAGCGCGGCGAGCACCGCCACCACGGGCAGCGGCGCGCCCGTGCTGGACGACGTGCCGATCACGCGCGACGGCCGCTTCGCGGTGGTGCGCTTCGACGGCGCGCCCGTGCTCCAGGTGCTGGATCTGGCGGGGCGCAGCAGCCAGCTGCTCTCCTTGCCCGCGCCGGCCAGCGACGTGGACATCGCGGGCGACGGACAGCGCGCCGTGGCCGTGCTGCGCGACAGCGGTCAGGTGGCGGTGTTCGAGCCAGCTGTCGCCATCAGCGATCCATCGCAGCTGGTGCTGCAGAGCTTCGGCGGCGATGCGCTGGGCGACGCCGTGCTGGGCAGCGCTGCCTTGCCGGAGAGCGGCAACCTCGCGCTGCTGTTCACCAACGCGATCGACAGCGATCGCCTGGCGATCTTCGATCTGGCCAGCGCCGGGTCAAGCAGCCCGCGCGTGGTCTCCTTGAAGGCGCCCATCCGCGGGGTGTTTCCCACCCCCGAGGGCAGCTACGCCATCGCGCTGCTAGAGACGGCAGCGAACAGCGAGCGCGCCGGAGCCTTCAGCGTGGTGCCGGTGGCCGATAGCCTGCCGGCCAAGATCCAGGGCACCGAGGCGCCGCCGCACCGGGTGAGCCTGGCGCAGACCCCGGGCGGGCTGCGCGGGCTGGTCACCACGCGCGATGACGCGCGCGGCATTCATGCGGCGTACCTGGTGCGTATGCCTAGCCTGCAGGTGGATCGCATCGATCTCTCCAGCCCGCCGATCGCGGTCGGTGTGCTGCCGGAGCTGGGCATTGGCTACGTGGCGCAGCAACACGCGGAGGGGCGCATCACCTTCATCAACCTGGAGACGGGTGCGCCGGAGACCTTGACGGGCTTCGAGCTGGCAGACCGGGTCGTGAACGGAGACGAGC
>JAICQL010000315.1 GCA_025937895.1 Polyangiaceae bacterium
CACCAGCTGTGAACCCACCCTGTGCAACAGCGACGAGCGGGTCGAATCCAACGCCTGCGTCGCGTGCCCCGCCGGCACCACCAATGCCCCGGGTGATGACGCCTCCGGCAGCGACACCAGCTGTGACGCCACCCTGTGCGACAGCGACGAGCGGGTCGCCGCCAACGCCTGCGTCGCCTGTTCGGCTGGCTCCACCAACGCCTCTGGCGATGACGCCTCTGGCAGCGACACCAGCTGTGACACCACCCTGTGCGACAGCGATGAGCGCGTCGCCGCCAATGCCTGCGTCCTCTGCCCTGCTGGCACCACCAACGCCCCCGGCGACGACGCGACCGGCAGCGACACCAGCTGTGACACCATCCTCTGCAACACGGATCAGCGGGTCGCGGCCAACGTGTGCGTTGACTGCCCTGCCGGCTCCACCAACGCGGCGGGCGACGACGCCTCGGGCAGCGACACCAGCTGCGACGCCGTCCTGTGCAACGCGGATCAGCGCGTCGTGGCCAACGTGTGTGTTGACTGCCCTGCCGGCTCCACCAACGCTGCTGGCGACAACGCCACCGGCAGCGACACCGCCTGTGACCCCACCCTGTGCGACAGCAATGAGCGCGTCGCGGCCAACGTGTGCGTTGACTGCCCTGCCGGCTCCACCAATGCGGCGGGCGATGACGCCACCGGCAGCGACACCAGCTGCGACATCACGCTGTGTGGCGCGGATGAGCGCGTGGTCTCCAATGCCTGCGTGCCCTGCCCCGACGGCTCCACCAACGCCGCTGGCGATGACGCCACCGGCAGCACCACCGCGTGCGACCCCACCTTCTGCGGCGTGGATGAGCGCGTGCTCAGCAATACGTGCGTCGCGTGCGAGGGCGGTGGCACCAATGTCGCCGGCGACGACGCCACGGGCAGCGACACCAACTGCGATTTCGCACCGTGTAACGCCGGACAGCACGTGCAGAACCACACCTGTGTGGCGTGCCCTGCGGGCTTCGGTCGCGATCCGGGCGACACTCCGGATGGCCCCGACACGGTTTGCACGGAGACGTACACTATCTTCGTGTCCAGCTCGACGCATTCGGGGGACCTCGGCGGCCGCGCCGGTGCTGACGCCATCTGTCAGAACCTCGCCACCACGGCCAACTTGCCCGGCACGTACGTCGCATTGCTGAGCACGTCCACCGCCGCCGCCTCCGATCGCATAACGGAGCCCTCGTACACCATCCGTCGTGTAGACGGCCAGCTGGTGGCAAACAACCGGGCCGACTTCTTCGACAACAACGTCGGAATGCCGCCCAACCTGACCGAGACGGGTGAGGTGCCGAAGCCCCTCTCAGCTGACATTTCGATCGTCTCAGTGATGACGGGCGCCCCTTCCAGCGGGGGTACCTCGCCCGCCGACGCGACCTGTAGCGACTGGACGAGCAGCTCTGGTTCGGTGGCGGTCGGCTTCAGCGATTCGAGCTCCGGCTTCTTCGGCGACATGGGCTTCCGCGGCTGCAACGCCCCGACGACTGAGCACATCTACTGCATCGGGCGCTGAGCCCGTAGCCATTGCAGGGGCGGACCGGCCCGCCCCTGCCCTCTACGGCTGCGTCGAGGGGCTCTTCTGGATGTGCCCTTCGCACTTGCCACGCCTCGCAGCTCGCGGCGGAGCTGAAACAGGTGGCGCGGGTCACCTGCGGCGATGGGTAGACGCTGCCGAGCTGCGCGGGTTCCACGCGCCACCCCCACTGGGCAGCGAGGCAAGTCCCAGCGCCTGAACCGAGGCTCGACGTTCTCTGCAGCGCGAGCCGCTGCGTGCCGGGCTCGCTACGCGCCCATGACGACCACGCGCAACTCGGCCAGCTCGGTCTTGGCCGCGGCTTGCTCGGGCAGTGACAGCTGCAGGGGCGTGAAGGCCTCGTGCAGGCGATCCCATGCAAACGAGCGAAGTTGCGGGATGATGAAGGCCACCGTCGAGTGTGCGCGCGCCACGTAGTTGATGACATTCAGCGCCAGGTGATCGATGTGCCTCGGATCGGAGTTCGTGAAGCGCGCCAGGCGATGGCCATCCCGAGGCGAGCGGCGTGACGCCAGCAGGATGGCATTCCAGCATGATGTCCCTCGCTGGTGGCGCCCCTCGGACGCCGTCAGGAGGATGGCCATCACTCGTAGTTCATGAGCGATTCGCCAGCGCGGATGACCACGTCGCGATCGACGAGCTTCTTCTTGCGGCGCGCGGCGTCGCGGAGCGCCGCCGTGACGAGGCGGTCGATCTCCCGCAAGGCGCCCTGCGATAGCTCGTGCAGTGCAGCGAGGGCGTCGTCGGGGAAGATGGCACGGTCGGTCCCAGCCCGACCGAGCCGGTAACGCACATACTCGGCAGTGTCCTCGAGGCTGGCGGCCGGAAGGATGAAGCAAAGATGGATGCGGGTGAGTAGGGAGCGATGCGCACGCCGGTGCAGGTTGCCTTCGAGTTGACGCTCCTCAGATGCGTGGGCATTCGGTCAAATTGCCAGGTGAAGGGGATCTGCTCAGTGCGCCTGCTCGATTGCGCCGGGAGTTGACCACCCGTTTGCAGGTGGTCAAGTTCGGCCCCTCCGACCGCGGGGCTCCATAGCGGAGATTGAGGCTCACTCCCGTCGCAACGCCATCAACCATCGGAGTCTGGTTCCAGCCGTGAGCGGGGACGATGCCCTCGTCATGATGCGCCAGGGGAATTCGCGCGAGCAGCTCACCGCCATCGATCTGCGCAGTGGTGAGGCAGGCGCCGCGGGCACCTGCGACGCCACCCCGTGTCACGACACCAACAGCCGCTTGTACGGCTACGACAACGGACTCAGCGTGCTGCGGCTGACTCCCTGACGCCGATCAACGGTAGATTCACTGGCAGTGCCCCGCGAGGGTCCGAGTGCACCGCACCGGCGCCGGCGGCTCTCGCTACTACAACGCTCGTACGGCCGCACGCATGCGGAGCTGCTGCGAACCGCTCAGCGCCACAGGAGTTCGCGCATGAAGGCAGCGCGCGAGGCGCACGCTCAGCGTCGTGACCAGCCTGCAGGATGCAGGTATCAGGCAGTGCTCCCCCGCAGGCGACGCCACGTTCGAGGTCAATCTGAGTGTCCACTCCACTGGACTCGGGAGGGGTGTCGTTTTACCTGGACAGTGCGGCGGGCAATGGCGAGACCCCTGCAAGAAGCTGACGAGCAAGCTCCGCTGGGTCGCAGAAGCATCGGAGCCGCGCTTGCACATACTGCAACTCCGGCGCACACGCTCGGGAGCACTCTCCCTGCAACGGTGGAGCGCCGGCGCGCGTGCTGCTTGATAGAGCATGATTCTTACCCGACGCCGGCGCTGGGCCGTATCTGACTCCCGATGCAACAACGAGGGGACGTCATGAGGCGGGTATCAGTCATCACGCTGGCAGCCATGTTGCTCGGTGGCACGAACGGCTGCGCCTACACCTCTTTCAAGAACCTGAATGCGCGGGGGCAAACGACGCCAATAGAGCCACCCTCGGCCCGCATGGCATCGCGCTTTTGCCTGGAGCGCGCATTGGAGTATAGCCGGCGCGAGCGCAGTCATCGTTCGCAGAGCGATTCTGGCTTCATCGCGGCCGTCGTAGGTGTGGGTGCTGCCGCTGGAACGGGCTTCGCCGCAGGCAAGGTGGCTGGCGGCGGGACGGAGAAGGCGCTGGAGACCATCTCCGTCTCGTCGATGATCGTAGGCGCGATCGGCATCGCGACCGCCTCATATATGGGCTTTCGTGCCCACAACGCGGCCAAGGAGGCGGAGATGGTAGGTGCCAAGGGGGTGCAGATCTGGTCTTTGACGGAGCGCCTTCGCACTGCAAGAGCAGCCTTGGCTAGCGCGGAAGCAGTCAGAGACGCCGCGCAGTTGAGAGAACAGAGAGCTGAGAAGGAGCGGGATGATGCGCTGAATTCCTGTGGCACAGCCGCATGCTCGGGAAACCGGATCAGCTCCACCCGATGCTGCAAGGCAGTGCAGGGGTTCATTGATGCCCACACCGCATTCAGAGACGCCGAAGAGAGGCACTCAACCCGCCAAGACGAGGTGCTTCGGCTGCAGGAGCAGCTCGAGAAGAGCTCGATGGCCTGTTTCGACAGTAAGCCGCCATCTCCGGGGGCGCAGCCACCAACGGGTCCAGTGCCGCAGCCACCAACGGGTCCAGTGCCGCAGCCACCAAGGGGTCCAGTGGCGCAGCCGCCAACGGGTCCAGTGGCGCAGCCACGGAGCCCGCTCCACGCCGCATCACCACTAGTCGTACCCGAGCCAGCTCCCCTGCCCCCGGGCTCGCCCGAAGCCGGAGGGGAAGAATGAGCATTTCGGCAGCCAGAGATGGCGTGTGGGGGCGCTGCCTGGCGCTTTCACTTATGGCTTTGGTCGGGGCAGGTGCGCTCGGATCTGGCTGCTCTGAGAGCGGCTTCGAATGCGGGCGCGAGGTCCCGGGCAAGGCCGGCACGTTCCGGCGCTGTGATCGCGCAAACGAGGTGTGCGTGTGTCACACGAGCTCCTGCGCGCGCCGCGTCATAAAAGGCGCAATCAGCAACAACACGTCGGAAGCTGGCGAAGCGGCGCAACCGAGCTGCCCAAGCGGCCTACAGTACGTGAAGTCTCCCTTTGCTCGCCGGGATCTGGCAAGCAAATGCGTGCCGGTCTCCCACCTGGAGCTCGGTGGCGGTGACGCTGGCCTCCAGGACTTCGCCGAAGGTGAGCTGATCTGCCCGGGCGCCCCGATCTCACCAGGGCTGCCGCAAGAGCCACCTGCCACATCCGGCGACTCCGGTCCCCCTGAGCCAGATGCAGGCCAGCCGCAGCCCGAGCCCATCGAGGACGCCGGCAGTGTGCCTGACGCTAACCTGCCCGATGCCACGATCACGGATGCTGGCAGCGATGGAGCAGTGCCATGAGGGTACCCGCCTGGCTGCTCGCCCTGTGCCTGCTGGCGCTGCCCACGCGCATTGCTCACGCATCGAGCGTTGACGTGAGTATCGACAAGACTGGAAAGGTTTCCTTCGTCAGCCGACCAACTGCCAAAGACAACATTATCTGCGGCGTTGATGAGGGCACCGTCAGAGTCTTCCTGGATCCAGCCTGCCAGCAGTGTGCGGCCGACAACGAAGATGAGGCTGATGTACTTGACGCGAAACAGCTGGATGGCTCTGACAACATCGAGAATCTCGCGAGAGCCAGCGTGGCCAGCCGCCTTGCCCGCTTTCGGCGGCAGTTGTTGCTGGGTCGACCATTGTTTTGCGGCCGCAAGGGCCTAGCTGCTGGCGAGCCGCTGTTGACCTTGACCCCCAAGCCACCCAAGCCCCTCTCCCCCGAAAGCCTGCGCTTGACCAGCGCCTTTCCCGCGTCTGCGGCGCCAACGGCCACCAGCATGGTCTGGCATGGCTGGAACGATGCGAGCTTCACGCCATTGCTCGAAGGCGTCGGTCAGGCGCACCCCGTCTGCATGTACATGGCCGGCGATACCGCCCTGAGGCAGCCGGCCTGTCAGGTGGCGTTGAGTCGTAGCGCCAGCGGCGGCGGGGTATTCACGTTCATGCCCGCACCGCCAGTGCAGGCTCGGTCGGTCGCCGTGTATTTCGGCAAGGCGGACCCCACGGGGAATGCCCATCTCACGCTACCTCTCGAAACGTGCCAGTTTGCCGCGGCCGCACCGTATGATCGGCTGTTCGCCGGCGCGAGCCGTCAGGTCTTGTACGTCGGTGCTAGCTCGGGCTGCCAGCGGCGCCTTCAGCGCGAGAGTTCGGTCACGTTGCGCGCCACGGGCAAGGCAAGCATCGGTGCCAGAGTTCGCGCCGTCGATGAGCTCGGGCTCACCGCGCTCGATCTCGGATCCGTCGCCACCGATGTGACGAAAGACGGCTGGGAGCTCGCTGCCAGTTCCGGGGATGCCCTTGGCGCGCTCTCCGTCACAGGCGCGGAGGTCCCGGTAAAGGTGGTGCTGGACTCAGCAGGCAAGCCGGCACTCGAAATCCACTACCAGGCCGAGTTTTTCGATGAGCGCCAGATGCCCAGGTCCACCGATGGTTTCGCGGTGGTGACCCGCGCCGAGCAGGAGACGGAGACCAGCTCCTTCCTGTACGTGGAGAATACGCCGCAGCTCACAGTGAGCACGGGCCTGCGCGCTCTGGAGAATGCCTTGAAGGAGATGCGGGCCCCGGATCACTGCGAGCCGCCCGGCCCTGACTCGTCCGAGCATGCCTGCCCCCATCAGAAGCTGCTCTGGTCCGTGCGCGCAATGAACTGGCGGGACGCCATCTGGCTGCACTCAGGCGGCTCCCTAGAGTACCCCCGGAGACAGTGGGAACTGAACACCGCGCGTATCGACGAACTGGCAGACATCGACTTCGCCGTGCTGTCCGCAAGCCAGGAGCCACTGGAGCTCGAGCTCGAGCTGCGCGATCCCGCGCGAGATGTCACGGTGCTGGCGACCGAGATCCTCGTCGCTTCAGGCGCGCGCCGCGAGAGCCTTGCCCTGCCGATCGCCGACGCATTATTCGTCAGCTGCGGGGAGCTCGATGAGCTGCGAATCGAGCCCGACCTCGTCGGCTTTGGCGGTACCGCCGAAGGGCTGGACGTCGTAGTGCATGGCGCAACACGCGCCATCAATGAAGACGACCTCGGGACGGGCCAGTGCCGCATCCACTACTCACCTACACGCATGGTGGCGCTCTCGGATGGCGGGGATGCCTATCAGAGCCGCATGCGGCTTCGTCACTTTGGGAGCCAGGATCTGGAGATCGTCGTGCGGCGCGGTTCTGCCGAGAAGAAGCTGATCTGGCAGATCGATCCCAACGTGGCCAGCTCGCTCGCCCTGCCCAAACCAGAGGGACCGGATGACACCGGCTACTTCACGGTCAGCGCAAAGCAGTTGAGCCCAGGGGTTCCCCAGGTGGTACGCAGAGGCTCCGCTGTCGCAGAGGCTCAGCGCCCGCTCGCTGCCATCGTCGCCGACCTCAACTTTGATGCAAACCTGCGGCCGCGCGGACGCCACGCCTGGCTCGACGTGCCGATCCGCACCTTCGTGACGCTGCCGGTTGAGCTGATGGGAGTTCGCTTCCCCTCCAATCCACGCGAGCTCGAGGCGAGCAGCGACAACCCCAATGCCCAGATCATCACCGGGCGTGTTGGCGCGCTGATCGCTCTGGAGCCCTGGGACTACGACATCGGCGCGAATCCAAGTCCGATCCCCATGCGCTTCATGACCGGGTTCATGTTTTTCAAGGTGGGTGAAGGGC
>JAICQL010000117.1 GCA_025937895.1 Polyangiaceae bacterium
CGAGATCTACTTCAACCGCCTGAACACCCGCGGGGAGAAGCTGGGTCCGGACGTACGGATCAGCAGCGCGCCGGGCTTCTCCCTGCGCCCCACCTTGATCGAGCTGGCCTCTGCGCGCGGTCAGGAGTACCGGCTGGCCTGGGAGGACGAGCGAGAGGGGACGGGAGGGCGCATCTATGGCCAGCGCCTGGGCGGCGCGGGAGAGTTGCTCGGCGGCAACGTGGAGCTCACGCCAGGCGGCGTGGATCCCACGGCGCCCACATTGATCGCAGGCCAGCTACGGCTGGGCCTGCTCTTCAACCAGTCCAGCAGCGCGGGGCGCGAGCTCGGCTTCAGGAGCTTCGACCTCGAGCTGGGCACGCCCACCGAGCTGGTGAGCCTCGGCGCGCAGAACCCGGATGGTGCTGCTATCGTGGCCAACGCCGGGCGCTTTGTCGTGGCCTGGCACGTGGTGCTGCCCAACAATCGTCCCGGTTCCCAGATCTGGGGCGCGGTGCTGAGCGAGCAGGGCGAGCTCCTCGGTGCCGCAAGGCCGCTCACGGAGGAGGCCCAGTTTGCGCGCTACCCGAGCCTGCTCGCGCTGGGGGATCGCTTGCTGCTCTTGTGGTCGGAGTGGCGCAGCGATCGCTTCGAGATCTACTCGCGCGAGCTGACGCCCGATCTCGACCCCGCGAGTGAAGCTCGGCTGCTGACGGGGGCCAGCCTGGAGGCGTATGCCCCGCTGCCCGCATTCGGGCCGCAGGGCGAGGTGGGCGTGATGTTTACCGGGCGCAGCATGCAGAGCCGAGAGCCGCAGGTCTTCTTCACCCGGCTCTCCTGCGATCCAGCGGTGCAATCGCCGGTGCCGCGCTGAGCGCAGCGCGCTCAGCGCAGCGCGCTCAGAAGCCGTGAGTGTAGCCGGCCTGAAACGACACGCTGAAGCCCGAGGACGGGAACAGCACCACGGCCTTCAGCTCCGCGTTGATGCCGCTTTTTTCCGTGAGTGGATAGAGCGCGCCGCCGCCGAGGGACGCAAACGTGGTGCCCGTCTTCTTCCAGACGGTCACCCGCGAGGTGGCGATCTGACCCACGGTGCAGGGTGGCGTCTCCATGTTGCTCGGACAGCGATCGACGATCTCCGTGGTCACGGAGCTGTCGATCTGGGCGAGGCCCGCACCCACCGTGCCATACGGCCGTAGCTCACCGAGTTGCACGGGTGCAAACCAGTACGTGCCCCGCAGCTCGGCGTGCACGGGCACGAAGGCAGCCCCGTTCGGCTCCGCCGGGCCGCCACCGATGGCATAGCCGAGCCGCACCCCCGCGCTGATGTTGGGCAAGAGCACGCGGTCGTAGCCGATCAGCAGGCGCGTGGTGGCGACCCGAAACCCTCCCGCCACGGTGCCTCCGTTACCGGCGGTGTTGTCTGCCGTTGCAGGGCGAAACACGTCGTCGGCGCGAAAGCAGGACAGCTCTTCCGGCTTACCGGGAGCGCACACGCCGGTCTCACCCGAGAACATCAGGAAATCTTGCTGCAGCGCGGCCGAGAGCCAGTTCACGACACCGAGCTCGGCCTCCGGCTCATCCGCCTCCTCCTCTTCGGCCTCGTCCTTTGCCGGCGCAGCGGAGACAGGCTCGCAGCCAGGAAAGTCCGGCGGGCAGTCCACGGATCCGCTCGTGGTGGGGCTGTCCAGCGAAGCCGCGGGAGCCGGCTCCTCCTCGTCTGCAGCGCCGGGCTTGGACCTCGCGCCGCTCTTCGCCCCCTCATCGCTCGCCGAGCGCGGCGCCGGCTTGGGCCTGGACGCCTTCTCCGCTACCTCTTGCTTGGCCGCGTTGAAGACGCGCACCAGCTCGGGGGTGGTGAGATCCGCGTCCAGCGCCAGGCTGGAATCGATCTCCAGCGCCTGGACCAGGAGCTCACGACCATCATCCGAGCGCTTCAAGCCCGTGATGTAGATGACGGCGAGATCGCGATAGACCTGCGCCTTGACGTTGGGCGAACAACCCGTGTCACACAGCTGAATCGCCTTCTTCAGCTTCTTCTCTGCGCTCTTGAAATCGAGCTGCAGATAGTCCGTGAAGATGGCTTGATCGGCCAGCTCCTGCGCGGCTGCATCCTGCGATGCGGCCCAGGCAGAGCCCGAAGAGAGTGCGGCGACCAGGCCAACACTCGAGATAATCAACCGAAGCGACGGTTTCACTGCTCAGGAACCTCGAGGGCCATCTGCCCATCAGAGTGCCCGTTGCGGGTGCAAACTAGCACCCGCGCAGGAGCGCATGCCAGCCCCTCGAGCATGCCGCATGCTCGGATCAATTCACTGTGATTCAAAGTGGGTGTGGCACGACCGCCGAGCTGGCGCGTCGCGTCAGCTACGCGATCGAAGCGATCAGGATCGCCGAGATCGCGGGCGCGCGCTCATTTCGTCCCTGCACGGTACTGCCACTGGAGCCTGCGGTTCGAAGTGAAAGACCAGAGCCCGGGTGGGCTGGGTTCCGAGCAGAATTTCTGCTCGCCGCGGCGGGCCGGTGACTATACTCCCAGCCGTGTCGGGCGCCCCGGAGCACGGGCGCAGCGGCGAGACGAGCGGAATCAGAGGATTATCGCATGTCGAGCTCTGGCTTGATGTTGGACCCCTCAACAAGCGCGACATGCAAACGGCTTCGACGGTGAAAGGGCGATGAAGATGACGAGCAAGGGTACGCTTCTGTTGACGTTGGCTGGTGTCGTTGGCTTCGGGTGCTCCGCACCCGATGACGGCAATGATCCTGCGCCCACGAATGCGCCGCCATACTTCGGACAGCCGCAGACGCAGCAGCCCCTGAATCCCGCTCCCGGAGGCCAGGTAGGCGCAGCGGGCGCTCCGAGCACGCCGGTGGGTGGCGCTGCGGGCTCTGGAAGCACGCCGGTGGGTGGCACCGCGGGCTCTGGCGGGATGATGGCAGGTGCTGCTGGTGCTGGGGGGATGATGCCGGGGGGTGGTGGTACAATTCCAGTCGGCGCGCCGGGCACAGGGTTCGAGTTAGTCCCAGTCGGGGGTTGGGTCGCAGGCAACACGAATGAAGCCGGAATTCAGGGCGCATTTTACACAATCTCGGATGCTGACGAGATGCCCCCGGGCGTGACTACCATCACCATGCAGGACTTTGCTGCAGCCGGCGATGCAATCTGCGTTTCCGGAGCGGCGTCGCAAGTTGTGGGGGGGGCTTTCGGCCAGTATTGGGGCGGAGGCGTAGCGCTCAATCTCGCTGATCCTGGTCAGATGCAGCCACTTCAAGGATGGAACCGCGGCAACGTGGTTGGCTTCCGGTACACGCTCACTGGCCCGACGATTCCGCCGCCATCGTCGCTTCGGTTTACGGTGACCTTCCAGGGAGCCAGCGGCGATCCATACTGTCAGCCGATTACTGCTACGTCGGGAACGCCGGTGACCTCGACGTTGTCATCCCCGCAGCTCATTCAAGCTTGCTGGCAAGCAGGCGGCGCACAGGTACCGCCCACAGCGCTGCTCACTTCACTGCAGTGGCAGATTGCAACAAACGAGATGGCTCCTACGCCGTTTGATTTCTGCATCGAGGATCTGACGGCTGTCGTGCAGTAGAACATGGTGCGCGGCTCACCGAGTGCTACGTCCCGGCGACGTGGCTGTTCAACTGTCGGCCCCAGTTGGAAGCAGACGTGGCGCGGCATGCCCGCCTTGGGTATGCCGCGCCTCATTTGGTGGCCTCGGCTCGCGCCCTTACACCGCGCCCATGGCTGGGCCCCCTCCAGGAACATTCATCGGCAAGCGTTGGTGGCTGAACCCCCAGCCAGGGAATTGCAGGAGGGAACGCCACCTGTGATGGCAAACTCACAGGCAGCAAAGCTGCCTGATGCTCCGCATGTCGGGACCATCCCAAACCACGTGGTGAACCTCCCAGCGACTTCGCAAACAGCAAGCGGCAAGTCAATGCATCGGCCGATTGCGCCCACGATGCCTAGGGCATCTTGGTAGCGGTTCTCGGTAACGCCATCGCAGTTGTAGCCGAACGGCAAGGAGTCCGGACAGATGCTCTGCGGAGCCGTGAAGAGCAGCGTTTGTCCGGGAAATACGTCTGGATGCCGAACGCAACAGTCGTCGCTGGACGCGACGAGCCCGGCAGGCGGCCGTTCCCCCGCATTACCACAGACTCCTAAAGCATTGTTCCGATCGCCGTGCTGGTCGGAGTCGAGATCCATGTACCAGCGGTTGCAAGAGCCGCTGGCGCACTCGTTCGCGCTACGGCAAACGTCCTGCCGTCCCGCGGGGCACACGCAGCTGCCGTCCGTCGCACAGGCTCGTCCCGCGGCTGCGCAGCTGGGGTCGCAGCAGCGCTGAGTGCCGGTCACGTCCAGGGTGCACGCCCCGGACAGGCACTGCGCGCTCTCTTCGCAGACGGAGCCGGTGGCTCGCTGCGCGACGTATCTACCGCTGGTGGGGTCGCAGCCGTTGCCGCAGATCGTGCGGGTGAGCTCGCCTGCCGCACAGACCTGAACCAAATTGCCGTCACAGCGCGCGCCATCCGCGTCACACGCCAAGCAGCGCGTGCCATCGGCGGAGCAGCTCAGGTCGGCGCCGCAAGCGCCGGCGCAGCAGATCGCCGTGCCGGCGCTGCCCACGACACAGTTGCCCTGACCACACTCGAGATCGTCGGCGCAGGCTTCGCCAAGCCGCTTCTTGCCCTCCACCACGCACTCGCCCTGTCCGTCGCAGGCGCCCGCGCCCTGCAGGCACGCGGTGCCCGCAGGAGCGTCGGTGGCCCGGCACTCGGCGGTCGCGCGGCAGAGCCCGATGGCCTCACAGTTGGCAGTGAGCGCGCCCGAGCCGTAGCTGCGGCACTCGCTGTCGGCGGGACAGCTCAGACCGCAGGCGGCGTCATTGGCCGCCACCATGCATTCGCCCTCCGTGCCGGGCCCGTCGCAGCGACTGCAGACGGTGTCGCACGAGCTCCGGCAGCACACGCCATCCACGCAGAAGCCGCTCCCGCAGTCGGAGCTGGCAACACAGCTCTCCCCGGGGCCGCGCCCCAGGGGCTCGAATTCGCCCGAGCCCAGCTCCCCGCCGCTGGCTGCCGTCTTTGCCCCGGACACCG
The DNA here is from genome assembly GCA_025937895.1 of Polyangiaceae bacterium. Taxonomy (GTDB): domain Bacteria; phylum Myxococcota_A; class Polyangia; order Polyangiales; family Polyangiaceae; genus SZUA-265. The sequence continues at coordinate 5,086 of JAICQL010000117.1, forward strand.
GTTGCTGGCTTCCATCGATCTGCCAGCCAACGCGCTGCAGCATCCGCGCGCCAGACGCGGCCGATTGGCTCGTCGTACCCACGAGTGGCTTGCACGGCCCTGGCTCTGCCGCTAGGGTGTGGCTCTACCGATGGCCCAGGCCCGGCTCGCGCTGCTGCTTCTGCCCCTCCTGCTTACCAAGGCGGGAGAGGTCTAGCGCGCTTTCAGTCCGCACCCTGGAAACGCCCTCTCCCGCCGGATACTGACGCCGAGTCGGCTTCGTGCCGCCTCGCGCGCTCCCCGTGCGGTTTCCCCGCTTTTTTTTGCTGTCCGCGGTGGAGAGGGTTTTTTCGCCAGAGCAGATGGCTTACTGCTGGTGTTACCAGTCATTACGGATCGGCTCGCTCCCTCCACCCGGTACCTGTCGTCGAGGAGTCCAACGATGTTCCGCATGCCCGTCCAAAAGTACCGACCTTTTCCGCCTGTAAACTTGCCCGATCGGCGCTGGCCCAGCCGCGTGATCGAGCAGGCACCCACCTGGTGCAGCGTCGATCTGCGCGACGGCAATCAGGCGCTGCCGGAGCCGATGAGCTCCGCGCGCAAGCTGCGCATGTTTCGCAAGCTCATCCAGATGGGCTTCAAGGAGATCGAGGTCGGCTTCCCGAGCGCGTCTCAGACGGACTTTGATTTCGTGCGCGAGATCATCGAGCAGCGGCTGATCCCGGATGACGTCACGATCCAGGTGCTCACGCAGGCGCGCGAGCCGCTGATCCGGCGCACGTTCGAGTCCATCGAGGGCGCCCAGCGGGTGATCGTGCACCTGTACAACTCGACGTCCACGTTGCAGCGCCGGGTGGTGTTCGGGCTGCCGCGCCAGGGCATCGTGGACATCGCCGTCAAGGGCACGCGCTTGATCCGCGAGCTGAGCCAGACGGTGACCGGCACGGAGGTGCTGCTGGAGTACTCGCCGGAGAGCTTCACCGGCACGGAGCTGGAGTTCAGCGTCGAGATCTGCAGCGCGGTGATGGACACCTGGCAGCCCACCGCCGAGCGCAAGATGATCTTCAACTTGCCCGCGACGGTGGAGATGGCCACCCCGAATGTCTACGCCGACCAGATCGAGTGGTTCGGGCGCAACATGAAGAACCGCCACCTCTACATCCTGAGCCTGCACCCGCACAATGATCGCGGCACGGCCACGGCAGCTGCGGAGCTGGGCATGATGGCGGGCGCGGATCGCGTGGAGGGCACGCTGTTCGGCAATGGCGAGCGCACCGGCAACGTGGACATCGTCAACCTGGCGCTGAACATGTTCACCCAGGGCGTCGACCCCGGGCTGGACGTGTCCAACATCAAGGAGCTGGTGGAGATCGCCGAGTACTGTAACCGCCTGCCCGTGCACTGCCGGCATCCGTACGCGGGAGAGCTGGTCTTCACGGCCTTCTCGGGCTCGCACCAGGATGCCATCAAGAAGGGCATCGCCGCGCGCCAGCGCGATCCGGGCGCGCTGTGGGAGGTGCCGTACCTGCCGATCGATCCGGACGACGTGGGGCGGCGCTACGAGCCCGTGATCCGCATCAACAGCCAGTCGGGCAAGGGCGGTATCGCCTACGTGATGGAGCAGGATTTCGGCTTCGTCTTGCCGCGCCAGCTGCAGGTGGAGTTCAGCAAGACGGTGCAGCAGGTGACCGATGACACCGGCAGCGAGCTCTCGCCCAAGCTGATCTGGGAGCTGTTCTCACGCGAGTATCTGGAGCCCGGGCAGGGGCTGCGGCTGAACAACGTGGATTTCCACAAGCAGGGCGAGGACGCGCGGCGCGTGGTGGCGGACATCGCCTCCGGCGGCCAGGTGCACCACATCGAGGGCACCGGCAACGGCCCGATCGACGCGCTGGTGGCGGGCCTGCGCTCGGATCTGCAGCTGGGCTGTGAGGTGCAGGACTATCACCAGCACTCACTGGGCAAGGGTGCCAACGCCATCTCGGTGGCGTACGTGGAGCTGACCCTGGAAGGCGAGGGGACCAGCTACGGCGTGGGCCGCCACGAGAGCATCGTGACGGCTTCGATCCTGGCGGTGCTCAGCGCGATCAACCGCGTGCGGCGCGAGCGCGAGCCCGCGCGCGGCCGGGTCGTGCCCCTGGTGCGCCCCGCGGAGTGAGCCGGAGCGAGGCGCGGTGGGGGTCAGCGCAAGGGCCCCACCAGCGTCTCCAGCCGAGCCGTGGCGACCACGGTGCCGGCGCCATCGCTCAGCTGCACGTCCAGCGTGTACGAGCGGCGCTCCGAAGACGTGATGGGCTCGCAGCGGCACTCGGCGGTGATGTCGCCGCGAGCCTTCTTCAGGTACTCGATGCTGATTGCCTTGACGATGAAGCGCGCGTCGAGCGGCAGCGAATACACCAGCGCCAGATTGCCGGTGAGCTCGGCCAGGTTGGCGAGCGCGATGGCGTGAATGCTGTCGAGGTGGTTGCGCACGCCATGCCGATCCGGCAGGCGCACGCGGGCATGCCCGCTCTCCAGGCTCAGCACGTGTGCGCCCAGCGCACCCGTGTAGGGGATGGCCAGGCCGAGCAAGCGATCGAACAGGCGCCGCCCGCCCGGCAGATACCGCAGGCGCTCCCAGCCATCCCGGATCCACTGCCCCGCGCTGCGCGCGCGCAGCTCTTGCAGCAGCTCCGGCAGCGGCGGCAGACCCATGAGCGCGGCCGGTAGCTTCATTCTGCCGCCCGGGAGCCAAACGCGCTGAGCAAGGGCTCCAGCGAGCGCTCGACAAAGAACTCAGCCTCGACCCGCCGGCGCCCCTCCTGCGCGAGCCGCTGTTGCAGCGCCGGATCCAGCAAGAGCTCGCGCAGCACCACCGCCAGGCGATCCCAGTCGCCGGGCGGAAAGGTGAGCCCGGACACGCCGTGCTCCACCAGCTCCGGGATGCCCGCAACGCACGGCGCGACCACCGGAACGCCGAGCGCGAGCGCTTCCATCAACGTGACGGGCAGGCCCTCCATGAAGCTGGCCAGCACCACCGCGGTGGAGCGCGTGATCGCCTCCAGCACCTGCTCCTCCGGCACCTGGCCGCGCAAGCTCACCCGCTCGCTCAGGCCGAGCACGCGGATCTGCTCCTCGATGCGGGCGCGCTCGGGCCCGTCACCGAGCAGCTCCAGGTCGGCGTCCAGCCCCTCGGCGATGAGCCGCGCGAAGGCCTGGATCAAACCCGCGTGGCCCTTCTCCGGGGAGAGCCGGGCCACACACAGCAGCAGCGGGCGCCGCCCCGCAGCCGCAGCGGGCGCGGGGGTGTCTGCGCCACGAGCGGGCAAGGGCGGCCGCTCGATGCCCGCTCGCACGATCACGAACTTGTGCCAGTGCCTGGGATCGACGATGCGCATGGCCTGCGCTCGGCCGAAATGCGTGACACAGGCCACGAACTGCGCCGCCTCGATCTTCTCCGCCAGCAGCACGCCTGCGGGGTAGTCAAACTCGCTCGTGCCGTGCAAGGTGAGCGACCAGTTGAGGCGCAGGAAGTGTGCAGCCAGGAGCCCCACGTTGGCGCCCGAGTTGGCGAAGTGATTGTGCAGGTGGTCCACGCCCCGGCGCTCGATCTCTTCCGCCAGATCGATCGACTCGACGAAATGGAACGCCGCCCACAAGAGCGCGCGAGCCCCCGGCACGCGATGCTGCAGCGCCCGGCGCAAGGTGCTCGCGTACGCCGCGGGGCGCTTCAGCAGCGCGCGAGCGTGCGAGCGGGCCAGGCGCGAGACGGCGGGGGGCAAGACATACCAGGTCGCCTCGGCCTCATGCTGATCGACCGGTGAGAGCTTGGCCACGCCGGTGGGCGGACGGATGCTGAACGTGTCGACGGAGAAGCCGCGCGCGCGAAGCCCGGTGACCTCACGCCGGATAAAGGTGTGAGAGGCAGCGGGGTACTGGCTGACGAGATAGGCAATGCGCATGGCTCGAGGGATGGCTATGGGTCGGCTCGCGGGCTACGCTCGGTCTGCTCCCACGTGGCCTGCTTGCGGCGCGCCGCGAACGCCAGGTAGAGCGGGAGCTTCCAGAATACATAACCGGGCACTAGCAGGGCGTAGCGCAGCGGGACCAACTCTCGACCCTGGACGACCCAGGCTAGCAGCACGCTGGCCCCGATCGCGGCCAGCGCCCCGAGCGAGAGCACCACAGGTCCAGACCCCAGCCCGAAGCCCAGGCTCAGCACCGTGTTGACGCCCACCACCACGCACAGCCCCAGCACGAACGAGCTGAGCGGGGGCACCAGCAGATCCAGCCCCAGCGAGAGCAGCGAGAGCTCTCCGCGCTCCAGCCCCTCCCAGACCAGGCGCGGGCCTTGCTGCAGCAGGGTGGCGAGGTGCCCGTGCTCCCAGCGGCGCCGCTGCTTCTCCTGCGCCTGATCGCGCACCGGCAGCTCGCTGCGGATGCGCGCGTCCGGGCAGAACAGCGGTGCGCTGCCCAGGCGCGCCAGCTCGATGCCCATCAGCATGTCCTCCACCAGGTAGGCGCCCATCGGCGGCGCCTTGCGGATCACCGCCCAGGGAAAGGCCATGCCGCTGCCAGTCAGCTGGCACGGGAGGCCCATGCGCAGCAGGCCCAGCGGGCGCACCCGGTTCTTGATCAAGAAGGCCAGCGCGTTCACGGCCGTGCGCGGCTCGAGGCGTGGGGGCAGGATCAGATATTCGGCCTGGACGGGCCGCCCCGTGTCGCGGGCACGCTCGGCCAGGGTGCGGATGCTGCCGGGCTCGACCCGGCAGTCCGCGTCGACGATCACCACGATCTCCGGCGGATCTTTTGCCAGCTCCTCCAGGCCGAACTCGATCGCGAAGCCCTTGCCGCGCCGGCTGGGGTCTACCCGCCGCACCACCCGTGCCCCGGCGCGCTCCGCGAGAGCCGGGGTGTCGTCTTCACAGTTGTCAGCGACGACCAGCAGCGAGATCTGCTCCGACTGCTCCGCGCGCAGGCTCGCCAGGGTGGCCTCGATGACCTCCTGCTCGTTGTGAGCCGGGACCAGGATCACGGTCCGCGGCGGCGCCGCGCTGCTGGCCCGAGCCCGCCGCCGAGGCGCAGGCGTGCCGATCAGCACCTCCGCTACGAACGTGGCCGCAGGCACACAACACAGAGCAGTGACCCCCCAGCGTAGCCACTCGAGCCCAAGCACTGGGCAGAGCTTACGGGCTTTTTGCTCGCGCGGGAAAGTCGCTGCGGTGGTATGGCGAGCGCATGGGTTCACCGCCCGACGAAATTCCTTCCGCCCCGCCGCGTGACGAGTCAGCGGAGGCTCCGGCAAGGCGCTTTCAGCTTCGTCTGGACCGCGATCGCAAGATCGGATTTTCCATTCTTTTCATCGCGTTCTGCGCAGCTTTAATCGTTTCCTGGAAGGCTGGCGAGGCGGTTCGCCCCAAGGTCGCCGAGCCCCCGGGGCCACCCACCTCGGAGGGGCTGGCGGGCTTTCCGGAGCATGTGGATCCGCTGGCGGCGCTGGAGCTGGCGCACACGTTGACCGAGCGGGAGCAACTGCGCCGCATTCTGCTTCAGGGAGTGGGAGCAGATGGCACAGTGGACATGCGAGCTCCGGGAGCCATCGTGCGCTACGAGTTCGATAGCGCTGCCGGTGAAGGCCCCGAGCCGCCGCGGCCTGTGGGTACGGTGCGGCAGGTGCACTACTGTGGCCGACAGACGGTGCTAATCCGCGCCGACGGCATCGCTGCCGAGCCGGATCAGCCGCGCGCGATGTGTCGCCCTGCGTGGGGTGAGCCGCTGCCGGATCCGCGCTGCGGGCCCCGGCAACTGTGGGAGCTGGCGCTGAAGCGAGGCGCGAGCCCCGATGCCCGCGCGAACATCGACTACTACCGCGCGCAGGAGGGGCCGGCCTGGCGCTTCACCCTGCCCGAGGGGCCACTCCACTTCACGATGTACGGGGACTGTGAGCACGAGCTGCAGGGCGCCGGGGCGCGCCCGCTGGTGCCGTGAGGCTACGTTTGCCGCCCGAGCCCGGCGCCTCCGGGCTTGATTCGTTCGTGAGGGGGCGCGTGAGTGCCCTGCAAGCCGGTCAGTCTGAGCTGGCAGCGTCTGCCGCCGGCTCGGCCGCGGGCTGATCCAGCTCGAGCTGCTTCAGCACACGGCGCCAGAGCAGCTCGTGCGTCTCCGGCAGCTCGGTGGAGAAGCCCAGCCAGGGGTGACCCGTCTGCTCGCGGAGCTTGTTCAGAGCGAGCTTGCGTCCGGAGCCGGGCACCTTGTCCAGCTTGGTCGCCACCCACAGCACCCCCACCGGCGCACGCGCGCGCGGCGGCACCTGCTGCAGCAACTCCATGAGCTGCTCGTCATCTTCCTCGCGACCGCGCCGGATATCGACCAGGGCCACCACCAGTGACAGCGCCGGCCGCTGCAACAGATAGCCGTTGATGAGCTCTGCCCACTCGGCGCGCTCGCTCTTCGAGCGCTTGGCGTAGCCGTAGCCCGGCAGATCGACGAAGGTGAAGCGCGAGCCCAGGCGGGTGGTGACCTCGAACAGCGAGATCTGCCGCGTGCAGCCGGGGGTGGAGCTGGTGCGCACCAGGCGCCGCCGCTCCAGCAGCGCATTCATCAAGCTGCTCTTGCCGACATTGGAGCGCCCCGCGAAGGCTACCTCCAGGTGCTGGGGAGCGGGCAGCTGCTCGACGCGCGTGGCGCCACCGATGAACTGAGCGTCGATGACGCGGGGCGGGCGTGGGGCGGGGGAGGACATCACTCAGGCTCTGCACTTAGCCTGTCCGACGTCGCACGGCACGCAGCAGAAAGGCGAGCTCCTTATGCTTCATGAAATGTGCGGACGCCAGAAAAACCATGGCAAACGCCAGGCAGCCCAGGCTGCCCGGCACCAGCCGATAGAGCGCACTGGCCTCCGGGACGGTGAGCGCGCTGGCCAGACCGTAGCCGGCCACGCCGGCGGGCACGGTGGCGAGCAGAGTGCGCGCGGCCGAGCTCGCCACGCCGCCAGTGTCGATGCTCGGCAGGCGCCGCCGGAGCAGCCACCAGAGACAGAGCATGCGCGCCAGGCTGGCGGCCGTCACCGCCAGCCCGATGCCGACGTGGCCCAATACGGGGCGCAACGACAGCGCGACCGCCACCAGCACGACGAGCCCGACGATGGCGATGCGCGGCGGGGTGCGCGTGTCGCCGAGCGCGTAGAAGGCGCTCACCAGCTGCCGCACGGCGGAGACCATTGCCACCCCCAGGCCCTGCGCTGCCAGCGCGTACGCCGTCTCGCGCGTGGCCAGGGCATCGAAGTGCCCGCGCTGAAAGATGAGCACCACGATCGGCTCGGCCAGCACCACCAGCAGCACGCTGGCAGGGATGGCGACGAACAGAGACAGCCGCATGCCGAAGGCAAAGGTCGAGCCCAGCTCGGCCTGATCGCCGCGAGCCGCCAGCCGCGAGAGGCTGGGCAAGGTGGCCGCCTGCAGCGCCATGATGAAGATGCCCTGCGGGAAATCGCACAGCCGCAGCGCGAAGGTGTAGTAGCTGGTGGCGCCGACGGGCAGCTCCGAGAGCAGCTGGCGACCGACGAGCACGTCCACGTAGTACACGCCGACGCCGAGCGTGGCTGGCCCGAGGCGGCGCAGCACCTCGCGCACCTGTGGGTGGGCGAGGTCGATGCGGGGCAGCTGAAACATGCCGATGGCCCGCAAGCTGGGCCACTGCGCCACCACCTGCAGCACGCCCCCGAGCAGCACGCCCGCCACCAGCGCCAGCATGCGCTCGCTGCCCCGGGCAGCGAACAGCGCGGGCAGGTACCAGGCACAGGCGATGAAGCTGACGTTGAGCAGCCCCGGCGCGAAGGCCGTGACCAGGTAGCGGTTATAGGTATTGAGCGCCGCGAGCCCGAGCGCCGCGCTGCCCATGAAGAAGATGTAGGGAAACAGCCAGCGCGTCAGCTCCACCGTGCGCTCGAATTGCCCGGCGTGCTGGTGAAAGCCGCTGGCCGCCAGCTCCACCAACCAGGGCGCCGTGACCACGCCCAGCACCGACACCAGCAGGAGCACCGCCAGCGAGAGCCCGCGCAGACGCCGGAAGAGCTCCCGGGCCGCCGCGTCCCCCTCGGTCTCGCGGGTGGCGGCCAGCACCGGCAGCACGCCGGTCTGCACCGCGCCCTCGGCCAGCAGCTGCCGCAGCAAGTTGGGCAGCAAGAAGGCGATCGCAAAGGCGTCCGTCTCCAGCCGATTGAACATGGCGGCCAGCACCTGCTCGCGCCCCAGGCCGAGGACGCGGCTGGCCAGGGTGCCCGCGGCCACGACCCCCGCTCGACGTACGATGCTGCGCTGCTCGCCCGCGTTTTCGCCGGGCTTCACCGGCACCACCGCCGGCACGGGGGGCTCGGGCTGGCTCACGCCGGCAAGCCCGCATGCGCCCGCAGCGAGCCCTCGATCAGCTGCAGGGTGACGTCCACGTCGCTCTCGTCCAGGAGCAGTACGCGCTGCGACTGCGTCGCGATCAGGCGACGGCGAGTTGCCCCGCCGAGCAGCAAGCCAGCGCCGCCGCGCGCGCGCGACACCAGCCCGCCGCGCGCCGGATCGATCAGCGCGGCCTTGCCCTCCGGACAGCGCTCGCCGCTCTCCACGCAGTACTCGAGCTCCAGGCGCCAGCCGCAGGCCCCGAGCAACCACAGGCCGTGGGCGGCGAGCGTGCAGCGTGCACTCGGCCCCGCCCCCCGTGCGCCGGCCAGCGCGCGCTGCTCCAGCGCATCGAGACAGCTCTCGAGCAGCAGCCAGAGCGCCGGCTCCGGCGTGTGTGCCGGAGCCGAGTGCCGTACCCAGCCGAGGAAGGTGCCCGCCGCCTCCATGCTGTCGAGCTGGGTGAGCAAGCCAGCACGGGGAGTGACGATGCGCGCCTCGCGCAGCTGCATCAGCTCCGAGCCGGGCGCCTCCTCCACGTCCAGCTCGATGGTGTGGAACGGCTCCAGGCTGCCGCCGAAGCGGCGCTGGCTCTTGCGCGCGGCGCGCGCCAGGGCCGAGATCTGCCCGAGTTGCTCGCTGAAGAGACCGACGACGAGGTCTGCGTCGCGGTACGGCGTCCGGCGCAGGACGAAAGCGAGCGTGGTGTGGCGGCGCGTGGCGAGACGGCTACGCGCGCCCATCCGACGCAGCACCGGCGCGGGCGCCAGCAGGGCCCTGCAGCGAAAGCTCTTGCGGCATGTCGTGGCTGCGCGGCTTGAGCACGATGCTGAGCGCCAGCGCGAACAGGAAGAGCAACAGCACGAAGGCGATGGCCACGCCAAAGCGGCCACTGCGGCCCGCGCGCGCCGGGCTGGTGGAGATGGGCAGCGGCGTGACCCAGGCGGTGCGCCTGCTGGCGGTGTAGCGAGCCAGCACCTCGTCAGTCGGGATGTCCACGGCGCGAGCATACGATCGCAAGAAGCCTCGCACGAAGACCTCTCCCGGCAGCTCGTCAAATTGTCCCGACTCGATCCTCTCCATGCTGGCCAGAGGAACCCGCGTCGCACGCGCCACTTCCTCGAGGCTCATCCGACGTGCCTCACGCTGGCGACGCAGATATTGTCCAACAGGCTCCATAGGGAAAACGATCTCGCGAGACGGGACGGTGGGCGGCTAGGGGGCTGCTCTGCTCTGGTGCTGATCCTGAAGGCCGAGGCACTCTCGGCCGGCGGCGGTGTGCTTATCGAGTCGGACACAGGTCTGCAGATCGCGCTGGGCCTCGTCGAGGCGGTTCAGCCGTGAGAGGAGCCGGGCTCGACCGGCATAGGCCTCTTGCAAACCAGTACATCTTCCATCAGCGGCGCTCAGCGCCTGTGTATAAGCCTCAATCGCCTCTTTCGAGCGCCCAGCACGCTCTTCCGTGAGCCCCAGCCGATAGTAGCCCACACAAAAGTCAGGCTGGGCCGCCACACTGCGAAGCAAGGCCTGGCGGGCCTCCGGCAGCGAGCCTTGCTCCAGATACGCCAGACCGATATTTCCCCAAGCATTTTCAGGGGTTCGGTACAGGATATCGGTGGTCAGCGGGGTCAAGGTGGCGACTGCGTCGGCGTGGCGCCCGAGGTGGATGAGGATCACGCCCAGCGTGTTGCGGGCTTCGCGAAAGTCCTCCTTCACGTCGAGGGCGTGGCGCGCGTGTTTCTCGGCCTCTTCCAGCCGGCAATCGGCCGTGCTCAGCCGGCAGAAGTCCAGGTAGATGAGCGCCGCCAGGTGCGCTGCCTCGGCGTTCTCGTCATCGAGCTCGATGGCCTCGAGCACGTGATCCAGCGCCTCACGTGGTTGACCACGCGTTAACCAGAGGTCACGGGCGATGTCGTATTCGGCGAGGCTCATGCTCTCCTCGCTCTGCGAGACGGTGACCCCGCCCGACTGCGGCGCGGAGCAGGCGCTACCCAGCCCTACTCCCCCACACACCAAGCTCAGCAACCCCAGGCTCACGCCCCCGCAACGTGCAATCCACGAGCCCAAACGACGGACCTTCCTTCGCCAGGGCCCACGGGCTCCTGGATCACTGCTTGCCAGCTCACTGCTTGCCAGCTCACTGCTTGCCAGCTCACTGGTCGCCACATGAGAGCGTGGCAGGTCACGGCGTGGCGCCTTACTGCACGGCAACTCGCGACACGGCAACTCACCACGCAGCAACTCGCGACGCAGCCCAAACCGTGCTGCAACATCGAGCCCCCCGCGCAGCCGGACATGCGGCGAGGCTACGTGCTGAAGCCGGTGCCGCGACTCGCGAGGCTCGCAATGAGAGTCGATGATTCCCGTGCGCAACCGAGTGCCCAGCACATCGATTAACTCACGGGGGACCTTGCGTCAACGCATGCCTTCACACCAGCGGAAGATGCGTCACTCGCCGCGGCGGGCGCGCTGCTCCACGCTGCTCGCGCCACTCGTCGAGCGCGGAGGCTCGCCGCACGCAAGCGATGGTGCACGACGCCTCACAACCTTTGGGTGTCTCGAAGGCCTCTCGCAGATGGTCGGCTGTGTACTCGAGCAACGTCACGCCGGGCTCCGAGCGGCGCTGGCTGCAGTACGCCACCATCCCGTGCTCATCCACGTACAGGTAGCGAGCGCCTGCGCGGCAGCGAAACGGCACGTCACGCTGGGCGATCATGCGATCCTCCCAGCCTTCACCCACATGGTGGAACAGGCTCTTCTTGCTGCGCCGGCGCATCTCCCGGTAGAGCGCGGGCAGCTCGCTGCCGGCGAGCCCGCTGTCCAGCTGACCCTGACCGTCGTGCAACAGACCGACGGTCATGAAGAAGCCGAGCCGCTCCACCTCATCCACCAGGGTGCGCGTGGCGTCCGGGCTGCAGCTGCCCAGCACCGCGTTGATGTTGACCCCGAAGCGGGCATGGCGCTTCAGCACGACCAGACGCTTCTGGATCTTGGACAGCGACTTCTCCGAGACCTCATTGGGCTCGAGGTTGTCGATAGAGATCTGCACCAGGGTGAGGCCTGCGCGATTGAGCCGATCGATCCAGCGCGGCGTGAACGCATAGCCGTTGCTGATCAAGGTGCACACCATGCCGTGGGACACCACCCGCGCCACCAGCTCGTCCAGCTTGGGGTGGAGCAGAGGCTCGCCGCCGGTGAGCGTGACCACCAGGGTGCCCAGCTTCGCCAGGTGATCGATGCGGGCCTCCAGCACGGCCTGGGGTACCGGCTTGGAGAAGTCGTCGTACTCGTTGCAGTAGCCGCAGGTGAGGTTGCAGCGACGGGTGACGACCAGCTGTGCCAGAAAGGGTCGCTTGGTGTCGAGCAGCGCGTGAGCGCCTCGCCGTAGCGCGCGAAGGGGGTGTTGGGGCAAAAACACGGGTGCGGCGGGGGCTTAGCATGGCAAGGGTGCCAGCCGCCATGCTTCCCGGTGGGCAGACCTGTGCCGGTGCGGGCCGCGCGCGACCGGCCGCGGGCTTGCCATAGGACGCCGCTGCCCCCAGAACGCCCGCAAAATGCTAGGGAACGGCCGTTGAATCTCCCCGGGCTTCCTCCTTTCCGGTCGGTCCTCAAGTCTCGCGACGTCGAGGATCCGATCAACCTCTGGTTCAATCGGCCGCTGGCGTACGCGTTCGTGGCGCTGGTCTACCGTACGCCGCTAACCCCCAATCAAATCACGCTGCTCTCCATCGCCGTCGGCGCCACGGCGGCGGCGTGCTGGTGGCATGGCACGCCGGCGGCCATGCTGTGGGGCGGCATCTTACTGTGGTCGAGCGCCATCCTGGACGGAGCGGACGGCATCCTGGCGCGCGCCAAGCAGAGCTTTTCGCCGCTCGGCCGTGCTCTGGACGGCAGCGCTGATCTGGTGGTGGCGGGGCTCACGGTGGTGGCGGCAGTCCATCACCTGTGGGAGCGGTACTTCTCCTGGCCCATGCTGCTGGCGGTCCCCCCGGTCATCGTGATGACCGGGCTCCAGATCCACCTCTACGACTATTACAAGGAGTCGTTCCTGCTGCGCACCCGCCTGGACTGGGACGGAGTGCCGGAGCGCATCGCGGACGTGGAAGCGCGCATCGCCAACCTGGAGCGGGAGCAGGCACCGTGGGTATATCGGCGGGCCATGCACCTCTATCTGAGCCTGGTCGTCGGCCAGACGCGGCTCATTCGCTTGATCGATCCCGACGGCAGCCGCGAGCAATCGAGCTTCCGGGTGACCCCGCGCTCGGTGGCGGAGTACCGCGAGTTCAACCTGGGGCCGCTGCGGCTCTGGACGGCGCTGTCCCTGGCGCCTCACTCCTATCTATTTGCGATCAGCGGCATGTTCGATCGGCTGGACCTGTATGTCTGGGGCCGGCTGATCCTTGGCGGCGCGCTCTCGGTCGTGGTGCTGCTGTGGCAGCGGCGCGCCAGCGCCCGCACCATGGCTGCGCTCGCGGCGGCGGGCAGCTCACCCCTGCCGATCGGTGGCTTGCCGGTCGAGAGCGGTGGCGCCGCCTGAGCCGCCCGGCCCCGGCGCGCCGAGCGGATTCGGGCTGAGCTGCGGCACGACCGCGGTGGGTGGCCGCAGGTACAGCGGTAGCACGGGCGCTCCCGGCTCGCTGCGCCCGGCCAGCAGCGCGCTCCAGCGGGCGTGCGGTAGGTCGCTCTCCTCGCCGCGATGATGTGAGCGCTCGAACTGCGCGCCGGCCCAGTCGCGGCCGAGCCTCAGCGCCTCGCTGCCCAGGGTCGCGATCAATCGCTCGGCGGCGGCCGTGCTCTCGATGATCTGTGGAGCCAGCCGCTGCTGCCCGTCAGCACCATAAACAGCGAGGAAGAGCTCGCCCCGGCGCGCATCCAGCACCGGGACCCGCAGGCCCGGGAGGTGCGCCGGCGCGGCGGCCGCCATCGCAGCGAGCGAGGGCACGCCGACCAGCGGGATCTCCAGCCCTTCACTGATCCCCTGAGCGAGGGCAATTCCGACTCGTAGACCAGTGAAGGAGCCGGGCCCGGTCCCGACGCCGATGCGGTCGAGCGAGCGCGCGCTCCAGCCCACCTCGGCGAGCACCTGCTCGATCAGCGGCAGAAGCGACTGCTCGTGGGCATTTTCTCGCTCGTGCGCGGCGACGGCGAGGGTTTGCTCGCCCTCCACCAGGGCCACGGAGCCGCGTACACAGGAGGTTTCGATGCCGAGGATGCGCAAGGGAGGGGCACTACAGCACGGCAGCGCGGCGCGGCGCGAGCAATCCTGCACACGTGCCGAACGAGAATCCTTGCAATCCTTCTCAGTCTGGATAGGCTGCGCCACCCCTCGACGGACATGTTTCGAAAAGGGGCGGGTCCGGGGCGTAGCGCAGCCTGGTAGCGCACTTGACTGGGGGTCAAGGGGTCGTCGGTTCAAATCCGGCCGCCCCGACCATTTGAAAAAAGCAGCGGAAAGGGGGGAACGGATTGCAACCGCTCGGTTGAAATCCGCCCCTGGCCGTTGCAGCGTTGGGATGCGCGCACTCGCACGACGCTCGCTGGTATGGTCGTTGGCTCTGGCCGCGAGCCCGTTCGCGGCGGCCCCATTCGCGGTGGCCCCATTCGCGGTTGCGGAGCTGCACGCACAGACCATACGCGACACGGTGCGCCAGCACCTCAACGAAGGGCTGGAGCGACCGCCTGCCGATCCCCCGCCGGAGCAGCAGCCGAAGGAGAAGAAGGCCCGCAAGCCGCGCCCGAAGCGGCCCGCACCTGCGCCACGGCCCGAGCCGGCCCAGGACAGCACCGCCGCCACGGCACAGGCGGACGAGGCGGCCGCCCCTCAGGCGGCAGATGAGCTGCCCCGGCGAGTCTTCGGCAAGCAGCTGCAGCTCGATCCAAAGATCGGCATCGGCTACCGCGGCTGGTATCCGGAGCAGTACCCGCTCGTCAGCATCAATCACGCGGGCTACTACACCTGGTCGCTCGATCTGAAGGCCAAGCTGTTTGGCTTCCTGCGCCTGCACCGGGGCTACTACGAGTCCAACGGGCTGAAGGCGCCGCGCACGGCGGGCGCGGTGGTGGCGCGGGACGTGGGCCAGCTGGTCCCGAAGGCGGCCTGGCTGCTGGGCGCGCTCGGCGTGCCGCTCAGCCGCCGGTGGGAGACCCTGGTTTCCTACGAGACGCGCAGCTTCGTCACCCGCGCTCGTCCGTCGCGCCCGGTCGCCATCGTGCCTCGCAACACCTCCGCCGATGCCGACTTCGGGAGCTTACCTCGCAGCGACCAGCCGCTCGAGTTCGTGTCCGGTTTTGAGACACTGGTGCTCGGCATCCGCTATTCGCCCGACGCACCTTCCGGTGGCAGCTCCGGGGTACTCGGCGCGAGCAACGGCAGCTTTCCACCCATGTACCTGGGGATTGGCTTCACCCAGTATTCGAAGCCCTATCAGGTACAGGTGGGCAGCGACTCGCTGGACGAGCTGCTGTTCAACGGCCGCTTCCGCGGCGCCGGACTCGCGTACGGCCTGTCCATGCCGCGCCGTCTGGCCCGGCCGTACATCGATCTCGACGCTCAGCTGGGGCTGGGGCAGGTGCAGCTGCTGGACGACCTGACCTTGAACGAGCTGCTGCCGGAAGACTGGCTGATTGGCTACCTGCAGGGCAGCGTGGCGCTCGGCTATGCGTGGCCCCTGATGAAGACAAAGCCGACACCTATCGTGACCGCAGAGCTCAATGGCGGCGGTGCGACGTTCTTCTACTTCAAGGTGAAAGATGGCGACTCGGAGCGACCGCCGGCGCTACCCCTGAACTGGGACTTTCTCTGGGCAGCGCACGTGGCCTTCACCTTGCCGCTGTAATCACCTTGCCGCTGTGAATCACCTTGCCGCGGTGAAGCAGCGATCCAGCAGAAATCAGGGGCAGCGGAAGCGCCGGGGCAGAATGCCGTGCGGCGGAATGCACGCGACGGAGCGCCTAAGGCATCCCTCAGGGTGAGCCTCGGGAACATTCGGAGGCACAAAGTTGTCCGGGTTCGGGCCGATCTGATTCCAGCAGGGGAGACGCCAGACGCCGCAGGGCGCCAAGCGTCAGCCGCGTGACGCGATGCGCCTGTCAGTGCTCTCCAATTTTTTTCGACGCGCAGGTCACGTGCCGCACGATCCTGCGCTATATACGCTAGAAGGCTTGCAGATCATGGCGAATCGAGCGATGGATGACTCAGCTGACGACGATCGAGCGCGAGTTGTCTCGGAAGACGCCGAGGGCCGCGAATCTGGCATCGTGGAAGTGGAACGAAAGGCGAGCGCTGTGACAGGCGGAGTGACGAGTGCGGCAGCGAGCCTGCCAACGAGCACGAACGAGATCACCGGTACGCGCGAGAGCGTGTCCAGCGCCGTGACGGGTCCAGGTTCTGCTGGTGAGGCTGCTGCTGGTAAGGCTGCTGCTCGAGCTGGCGAGATCGAAATTGAGACCGATGTTGCCGAGGTGAGCGCGCCGCGGCCTCAGATGATCACGCAGACGAACGAGATCACGCAGAATCATCTGAGTGATCACTCGAATGGTCATCTGAATGGCCACGCGAGTGATGCGGCGGAGGATGATGCGATCCCCGTCTCGGATGACGAGATGGAGATCGCTGAGCCGTCCCGTCCGACCTTGACGTCGGGGTTGCCCGCGTTCTCCGCGCGCAGCCGCCCGCCGGCACGGCCATCATTGCCTCCCTCGATGCGCCCGCGCTCCAGCAGCGCGTCGCTGCCTCCACCGCGCCCGAGCCATCGTGCGGGTGCGCTGCTCGGCAGCAGCCTGCCGCCGCCCAGCTTCCCATCGCACTTTCCGTCGGAGCGCCTGCCAACCTCCGAGCGGGATCCCTGGATCCTCGCAAACAAGACGCTGGAGCTCAGCCGCGCCAACGCGCGCATCAGCGCGCTGGAGGATCAGATCGCGTTCCGCGACGCCCGCATCCTCACCCTGGAGGAGCGGCTGGAGAGTGCTCAGCAAAAGATTGCGGAGCTGGAGGCCAAGCTCGCGCCGTCTGCCGCTCGCCCCGCAGCAAGGCCGGCGCCGCTGGTTGCTGGCGCGCCGCTGGCCAAAACCAGCGCCGCGGGCTCGGCCCGCCCCGGGTCGAACGCGAAGCAGGTTTCAATTCCGAAGCCATCTGACGTGAGCAAGCCGCCATCCTCGCGGCAGCCAATGTCCGCGGTGTTTGCCTCCGCTCCCGCGCAGAAAGACGTGACTCCGATGGCGCCGCAGGTGGCCAGCACGTCACCCCAGCCGCCGGAGGCAGGCGAGAGTGTGGCGCCGCCCGCGCTGGTGGCAGAGCTCGCGGCTTCGCGAGCCGCGAACGGTCCGGAAGATCTGCAGCGCATCGCCGGCATCGGGCCACGCTTCGAGGCGGCTCTGCGCAAGCAAGGCATCACGAGCATCAGCCAGATCGCCGCCTGGTCGGAGGCAGACATCCGTCAGGTTGCCAAGGCGCTGAAGATCCCGAAGAGCCGCATCATCAAGGGCGGCTGGGTCGAGGCGGCTCGCGAGCTCTCCAAGTAAGCAGCCTGCGCTGCAGACTCGGCAGAGATCGCGCACGGGAAGCGCACCCACAGCACTGAAAGCAACAGCTGAGCTGAAGCAACAGCTGAGCTGAAGCAACAGCTGAGCTGAAGCAACAGCTGAGCTGAAGCAACAGCTGAGCTGAAGCAACAGCTGAGCTGAAGCAACAGCTGAGCTGAAGCAACAGCTCGCGGCAGAGCTGCGCTCGAGAAAAGATTGGCAGTCGCCGCGCTTCGGAGTATCCGATGTTCCATGATGGGACGAGGTCAACGTAGCGGTCGAGTCGAGTCGAACGGACGCTGCTCATCCTGGTGGATGGCTGCTGCCGCAGCGCTGCTGGCGTTCGGGTGCCAGGACAGGGAATGTGAAGCAGCTCGGCTGGAGCTGAAGCAAGACTGGGAGACGTTGCGCGACACCGCCACCTCGCGCCAGCAGATCCCGGAGGGCACGAGCCTGTCTCAGGGCGAGCAGGAGGAGCGGGTGCGCACCTGGAAGAGCATCGAGGAGCGCGCGGAGCTGTTGCGCAGCTCGTTCGAGACGTCGCAGGTGACGTGGAGCGCCGCAGACAAAGCTCGCAAGGAGCTGGGCGGCCTGTTCACCCCGCTGCAGGCCAAGGACGATCCGGTGACGAAGGGCTTCGCCGTCACCCTGGACGAGGTCGACAAGCGCATGTCGACCTTTCGCAGTCAGTGTGAGTGACAGGCGCTGAATTGGCAGCAGTAGTTAGCTGCACTAGCTAGCTGCAGCGCTACTCCGCGGGGGGCGGCATGCTGCCAAGTGCGACCGTGGTGTTGACCGAGTTGGGCGAGGGCTCGGGCTCGCTCGGAGGCTGAAGCACTCGGCTCAACACCTGGGCGGCCCACAGCACCAGCAGCGCAAGAAAGCCCCCAACGATGATGGAGTTGAAGACCAGGAGCCCGATCGCCCCCTCATTGAGGAGGCGACCGCCCCAGTGCCAGAGCTCACCGATCCTCGTGAAGTCGAGGTCGATCGAGTAGCCGCGTTCTTGAACCAATCCTGGCGTGACCCGCAAGTCGACGTAGGCGTACCCCAAGGTGGCGAGGCTCGCGCACACCCAGAGCAGCAGGAGCGATCGGACGGAAAGCACACCAAACCTCCTGGTATGTCCTCCAAACGTAGCACGCCGTCGGTGGGCTGCACGCGACAGGCTCAGGATGGCGATGCTATCGCGCGGCCGCTGCGGCGCGCATCACACCGAACGGAGGTAGTACCCCGGTCATCTCGCACCTGCGCTGCCAGAGCCAAAATTGCCTGGAGCAACACGTGCAAGTGAAACGTTGCCGAGTGGGCACCGGCAACATCGGCGCGAGCAGCCCGCGCCTTCCGAGCCTCCGGCTCGAGACTTGACGGAGCGAGTGACTCGTGGCTTGGTACGCGCCGTGGTGGTCAAGAAGCCGGTCGCCGTTTGCGCCAGCGCGCTGCTGGCATTGCTCACGATGTGGTCAAGCGTCCGCGCGCAGGGGACGATCGGGGCAGACAGCCCCGCGGAGCAAGCACGGCAGCTGCTTCAAGTCGTGGAGGCCGACCCAGCTTCGCGAGAGCTGGTGAGCCGAGCGGTACAGCAGGCTCGTGCCGCGCTGGACGCTGCCGCGAAGAACGGCGTGGCGAGCCAACGGGCCGCGCTGGAAGCGACCGCGCTCGAGTGGGCAGAGCTGGCGCGCGACTTGAAGCGCACCCGCGAGGCAGAGCAAAGCTCCGATCGCCTCGAGCAATCCCTGTCCGCGCTGCAGACGGAGCTGGTGCGCACGCGCGCCAGCGTGGAGCAGGCGCGGGCGCGGGTCGGGCGGGCGCAGCAAGAGCTGGAGGAGCTGGAGCGCGCGAAGGGCGCGGGCCGGGCTGGTGCCGGGGGCAAGCCGTAGATGGTGGCTTCGTTCTGGCGCGGCGCGCGCGCCGCGGCGTGCTGGGCTGTCTGTCTTTCGCTCGTGGGCTGCGCGGGCACGCCGCGTTCTGCGCTGCTCGACAGGGTGGGGGAGATGCGCAGCGCGCCCGCGGCCAAGGACGCGGCAGAGTGGGCGCCCCAGGTGCACGCTCATGCCCTCGAGCTGGAGAAGCGCGCGCAGCGAGCGCTGGAGGATGGCGACGTGGCCGCCGCAGAGATCTTCGCGGGTGGCGCGCTGGCGGCTCACGAGCATGCCTGGGTGCTGGCGCGCCTGGCGCGCGCCGAGCGCCGCCGTCTGGCCGCCGAGGCAGAGCTGGAGGAGCAACGCCGGGCGCTCGGGGAGCTGCAGGCGCAGGAGCAGCGGCTGCGCGCCGAGGCGGGTGATCTGGAGCTGCGCGCGCGGGTGGTGAAGAACGCTCTACCGCTCGCTGCGCATGAAGCGGCCAGCCCCGAGCGGGCCGAGGCGCGCCGCAAGGCGGCCGCGGCGCTGGCCACCCAGGGGCGCTTGCTGTGCGTGGCTGCGCGCATGCTGGGTGAAGCAGAGGCGATCCAGGCGCCGCTGGCGCGTCTGGATGAGCTGGATCGCGAGCTGGACGCGGGCAAGGGCGCCCGCGCGCTGGAGACGGCAACGGAGCTGCGCGGCCAGTGCCTGCGCATCATCTCGGACCTCCGGCGCAAGCAGTCCGGGCTGAGCGGGGCTGCGGGTGGGGTGGCGGGCTCCACGGGGTCGAGCCCCGTGCCGGCAGATCTCGTGCTTTCGGAGCTGAGCGCCGCAGGGCAAGCGCCCGCTCGGGACGAGCGTGGCGTAGCGGTGGTGCTGCGCGATGTGTTCGCAGCCGACGGCAGCCTGAGCGCCGCCGGACGCGCGCAGCTGCAGCGGCTCAGCGAGACCGCCAGAGCGCACCCCGACTTTCCGCTGCTACTCGTCGGGCACACCGGCGGCAGCGCGCCACGACCCGTGATGGACCGTCAGCTCAGCACCCTGGCGAGCGAGCTGGGCGCGCTCGGCGTCGAGCGAGTGGCGACGCTCGACGCGGGGGCGCGGCAGCCGCTGTTGCCGCCGCAGCTGCCGCGAGCGCGCGAGCGCAATCAGCGCATCGAGCTAGTCTTCGTCGCGCCCGGGCTTTGAGCTGCCG
>JAICQL010000018.1 GCA_025937895.1 Polyangiaceae bacterium
CGCTGGAGCGAATTACTGCTCCACGGCCTGCAGAGGTGGCACGATACGACGCGGGGTCGCCGCCGATCGCTACGCGGCCGCGACGGGCCGATGGTGCAGCACCAAAAGCACGTCCGCACCGAGCGCCAGCTCCGCGTACGTACGCCCGTCATCGTCGCTGAACTCGACCTCGTACGCACCGTCGTCGAAGCGCTCCACGACCGTGCCCACCTGGCCGCGCACGAGCCCGTGCTCGGGAAGGTCAACGAGCAGGGCGACGACGTCGAGGACGTTGATGGTGATCGGGCTGGTCATGGCGAGTCTCAGAGGAGGTAGCAGCTGGTCAGACGCGGGAAGTCTTCGCCGGCTCGCACGATCCAGCCGCTGCGAACCGTCCCGGTGCCCTTCGGCCCGTGACCTCCAAGTCTAGGACAAACCGGCGCCCATGGCTATCCGCGACGCCTTCGGCCGCGGTAGTGGCGATGGCAGCAGCCCGGAGCAGCTCCGCCCGCAGGAGGCCTGCCTCTGCTCGCGTAAAGCCTACGCGCGCGGCGAACACCCGCGCCTTGTGGCGCCCGCGTGGGTGTGTTTGGTCGAGGCAGTAGTCGGTCAGCTTCGCCAACTCGACCACCGCTCGCTCGCCACCGGGCAGCCTCATGGCGCCGACCCTACTGCGGCTGGGCCGTTGCGGGCCAAGTCCGCCCGCGCTGCTGCATTGGCGCTACACCGCTCGCAG
This sequence comes from Polyangiaceae bacterium, assembly GCA_025937895.1. Taxonomy (GTDB): domain Bacteria; phylum Myxococcota_A; class Polyangia; order Polyangiales; family Polyangiaceae; genus SZUA-265. The sequence goes on from JAICQL010000018.1 coordinate 716, forward strand.
CTTCGCACGCTTCCCGCGCCCTTCCGCTCAGTTACGCCCTTCGGCATCGGGACTGAAAATCCTCGTGCCGGGCGGTTCAATTCCGTCCTTGGACACCAAGAAGCGGCAGTTACTACGGGGCTTCGGTTTTCCGAACAGTGCCCCGTAGCTCGACGCGTTCGGGGCGTGAGCTGAACCAACCTAGCTGGTCTGGTGTGTTCGGGCAGCGAGCTGAACAACGCTAGCTGGCTTGCCTCGTTCAGGGCGAGGGGCTGAGCAACGCAAGCTGGCTTACCTGGATCTGCCCGGGGGGGCTCTTCGATGCAAGCTGGCTTGCAAAGATCAGGGGAGTGCGCTCGCTCGTGCAAGCTGGCCTGGCTCGTTCGGGGGTGGAAGGTCCTCGAATTCTCGTTGAGCTGCACTTTCAGCACGGGTTGGGTGAAATTTCGCACGCTGGCTTGGAATTCGTGGGGGAGTGGGCAGCGAATTTCCAAGCTGGCTTGGTCATGTTCAGGGGTGGGGGCTGAACAGCACTAGCTGGCTTGTCTCGTTCAGGGGGTGGGGCCGATGAAGACCTGCTGGCTGGGCTCGGATGCGCATGAGGCGCGGTTTCGCGGTGCAAAGTCGCGCGCCTGCTGGGGTCCGGGCCAGCTCGTTCTTCGGCGTGGAGCCGCGCGCACAGCGTCGCGTGGGAGCTCGAACCCAGGCCCTGACGTGGAGCTCCGTCGCAAAGGGGCCGGGGGAGAGCGCTCTGCGAACGCTGGCCTCCGCCCGGCCGCCTTGGAGAGGGTTACGCTACTTCGGCGATGACGAGGACGTCGACTGTGCCGGCGTAGCGATCATCGACGGTGCCGGAGCTGTCTCGCAGCAGGAAGTCGACGCGGGCGGTGACGGTGCGATCGGAGATCTGCGCGATGCTGGCGTCGACTTTGTGGCGCAGGACGTGGTGATCGCCGTCAGAGTACTTGGAGTCGAAGCCGTTGAGCGCGACCTCGGCCCTGAGCACGCGGCTGGGGAAGGTCACGGAGCTGCTCTCGCTCTGCTCCTGGCCTCTGGTGGGATCGAAGGTGATGCGGGTGCGTCGAAAATCGAGTGCCATGGATTACCTCGTCTTGATTGATGGGTTTGACGAGCCTGTACGCGGGGGCGTGCGGCGACGGGCGCAGTCGTGCTGCGCTCGAGCGTCTGCCAGAGGTGTGCGCGGGCGCGGGCGACTCGCCCGACCACCGCCCATCCCCTCGTGTTGGGCTCGATTGTTTAGACGGGGCAGCTCCGACTCGTCGCGGGTCGGCGTCGGCAGCGGGCACATTCTGGCGCCGGGGAGCGGCGCTCGGGTCCGAGCCCTCTCCCTGAAGCTAGCGAGGCGAGTGGACGCCTGCGGTCTTACCGGGCGGGGCGGGCTTCGAGCGTGGGGCTGTCGGGCGCCGCGGGCAGGCTGCTGATCCAGCGCTCGAGCAGCTCGAGATACACTTCGTCGCGGCGGTTGCTACCCAGCGGGGGCATGCGCAGGTCAGCCTGCAGGGTGGCGTTGCGCTGGTAGAGCACGGAGCGCTCGGGGGCGCCGGGCTCGATCAGGTATTCTGCGCCGTCCTCGGCGCCGTTGAGGGCGGGCGCCAGCAGCACGCGCTGTTGCTCGAGCGGTGTCTCATGGCGGGCGTCCCAGGTGGCGCGGATGGTGGTCTGCACGCCGTGGCACAGGGAGCAATTGGCGTCCCAGTAGGAGCGCACGCGCTCCTCGACGCTGGCGCTCTCGTCGTCGAGCGGGCTCAGACGTGGATAGCTGTCGAGCTCGTCGAGGTCGGGGCCGTCGTGGAACCAGCCGCGCTCGGCCCACTCGGCGAGCTGGTTCTGCCCGGTGCTGCTGGCGGGGCCGTTGAGCTGTGCGGTGCGGACGCCGAGCACGCGGCCCGCCTCTGGGTTGTGACAGGTCATGCAATCGCGCGGCCCGGGGAAGAAGTAGCTCTGCGTGCGTGGGGTGCCGTCGCGATCGAGGAGCTCCAGTGTCTCGGTGACGGCGTCTGTCACCAGCTCGGCCTCGGTGCCCTCGGGGTTCCAGCGGTACGTCAAGCCGTAGTAGGACTGCTCGGCTCCCGCCACCAGGATGCGGGTCTCGAGCGGGGTGAGCTGATCCGGCTCGCGCTCGTCCAGAGCCATGGCAAAGTGTTTCACGAACACGCTGCCGTCGGGGAACTGCCAGGGGCCGGTGGGCGCGAAGGTGATGGCCTCATTGGGGGGCAGGGCTGCCCAGCGGCTCTTCTCGGCGCCGTCGCTCCAGAGCGGGGTGCGCACGTCGTACGCGACCAGGCTATCTGCAGGCTCGCGCCGGCCGAGATCGCGAAAGACGCCTGTCTCACTCAGGGTGCGGGGTGCGTTGAGCTCGGTCCCTGCCAGCTCGAGGCGCTGGAGCTTGGCGTCGCTGCCCAGGGTGAGCACGTACAGCTCCTGCGCGGCGTCCACGCCGAAGGAGGTGATGCCGTCTTGCCGGTTGCGAAACTCGGCGGTCATCAGGATCTCCAGCTCTCCGATGTGGAGCTGGTTGACGCCACGCTGGTACGAGAGAGCGAAGATGGTGCCGCGCGAGAAGTCGGCGAACACGTATTTGCCCTGCAGCGCGGGCAGCCGCTGGCCGCGGTACACATAGCCGCCGATGAGCGAGAGCGCCTGCTGGCGGGTGAGCTCGAGCACCGGGTCGGTCCAGATACCGATGATGGGATCGGGCAGCGCGCCCCTGGAGCGGAGCGAGCCCTCGAACGTGTTCCACTGATAGTTGGCGCCGCGGGCGAGCACGTTGAGCTCCTCGCGGCCCTCCTGACCCACCTCGCCCATCCAGACGAGGTCGTCGACTGGATCATGGGTCATGCGGTGGACGTTGCGCAGGCCCAGCGCGTAGAACTCCTCCAGCACGCCCGGTTGACCGACGAAGGGATTGTCGTTGGGGATGAAGTAGCCCTGCGTCACGCCCGTCTCGGGCTGGCGCACGATGGGGTGGCTGATCTCGCCGCCGCGCTGGTCGACGTCGATGCGCAGCACGCCGGAGAACAGATCTTTGTCGATGCGCTGGCAGTTATCGTACTGGCAGTTGGCACCGCCTTCATCCCCGACGGAGAGGTACAGAAAGCCGTCTGCCGGATGAAAGAACAGCGCGCCACCTTGATGCCAGACGCTCTGGTCCCGCTGATCGATCAGGACCAGCTCGGAGGCGGGATCGGCCACCAGGGTCTCCGCATTCAGGGTGAAGCGAGAGAGGCGCGAGCGGGTGGGCGTGTTGGACGGCGGCGTGCGGCCGACGATGGGCGGCTCGCGAAACGCGTAGTGCACGTACAGGTAGCGTGCGCTGGGGCTGCCGGGCTTGCCGAACTCCGGGTGGCAGGCGATGCCGAGCACGCCGCTGTCGTTCTCGCCCTGATTTCGATCGGAGAGATCGAGCAGCAGCCGCTTCTCGCTGACATCGGCGCGGTTCTCGAACGCGAACAGCTTGCCCTCTCGCTCGGAGACGAGCAGCTGTCCGGTGCCCGGCGCCTCGATCAGCGCCACCGGATCATCGAAGCTGACTCCGGGGAACGCCTCGACCAGGCGCCAGTCCGCTGCCAGCTCCAGTTGCGCTGGCAGCTGCGCGATGCCCTCCGGCAGGCGGAAGGCGGCATCCACCGGAGGCCCGGAGTCGGCAACGCCGGCGTCAGCGATGGGCTCGACCTGCTCGCCACTGCTCGTCGCCGAGCGCGCGGAGGGGTCACTGTCGCGTGACTCCACCAGCAGCCGCGTGGAATCCTGACCACAGGCCACGAGCAGCGCGAAGGCGGCCAGTGCGGCGCCACGGCTGCGGAGGCCACAGCTGCGCAGGCCACGGCTGCGGAGGCCACGGCTGCGGAGGCCACAGCTGCGCCTGCCGTATGAGCCGCGCTGCCATCGAGAGAGTGCCGGAATCAAGGGAGCAACCTCTGCGCTAGCACACGTCTCCGCTCCGGGCGAGCTTTCGCCCCGCGTTTGCCGGCGGGTGCCGCTCAACGCAAGGCGACGGGCGGCTGCTCGACGACGTAGTTGATGGGGTAGATGATGCGCACGCTGCGCCCCACCGGCGGTGGGAACGCGAGGGTGCGAAACTCGCTCAGCATGCACTGAATGGCGCTGCAATCGGGCAAGGTGGCATCGCGGACCTGGGCGCGCGCCACTTCTCCGCCCGGTCCGATCACGAACTCGAAGGTGACGTTGCCGGCGGCGGAGTGATTGCGCACCAGCGCCTGGCCGTAACAGCTCTTCAGATCCGGAAAGCTGCTGCCCACCACCTCCTTCACCTTGGCCCGCGACAGCGCTGTGACGGCGGGATCGACGCAGCTGGCAGGGGGCGGCTCACTCTCCTCCACCAGCGCGTCCGGTGCCTCGTCGCCTCGCCGGAGCTTGCCGCGCTCGAGCACCAGCGCGATGTCATAGGAGGCACGGTCGATCACCAGCTTCGGGCTGACGATCTGGGTCAGGCCCTTCTTCACGCACTCCGCGGCTGCGCAGGCGGCGGGTGAGCTGCGCACCACGTGTTGTGAGATGGACTTGCCGTCAGGGCCGTACACCAGGCGCACCGTGAGCTCCGCTGGCTCAGAGAAGCCCGCCGCGCACGCGCCCAGGCTGGGCAACAGGCGGTCCAGGCGCGCGCCCGTCTCCTTGCTCCAGGGGGACTCCTGCTCGATCTCGGGATCGGGTCCGGTGACGCACTCCAGCGGCTGTTGCGGCAAGGTGGCGCCGGCGCTCACCGCAGACTCGTCCTTCACGACCATGGTCGGGGTACCGCTGGCGGTGGTGCCGGGGACAGGTGCGTGGCTGATGGTCTCCACTTGCTGCGCCGTCTCGGAGGGGCGCTGCGCGGGCGGCTGGCAGGCGACCAGAGCGAGGGTCAAAGCGCTGCACGCGCCCGCGCGCCAGCAGGTGGAAACACGAGAGGGAAGGCCCTTGGACGTCATGCGCCAAGGATACGCCCGGCGCGCTACCTTGGCGTGTTCAATTGCGATTCGGGTTGGGGGTTGCGCTGGCGCTGCCGGGGAGCCTGCACTTCGAGGGGCTGACCCGCGGGTTGTCATCGGTTGAACCGATTGTGGGTCGGTTGCTGGGGGCGAGCCCTCGGCGCCGGGGGGCACCGCAACCGCGTGCTCACTCTGGCCTACATTTGCACCAAGAAACACACACTCCGTCGGAAGCCCTCGGATAAAGTCCAGAAAACGGCGCCGATAGTCTGGGCCGCCGCAGCAACGCTGGATGTTTGCGAGGAGGGTCTCTTGATCAGGTTCGCCCCCAAAAATTGGCTGCCCTGGCTCACCTGTACGGTGGCGGGCGTGGTGCTGGCTCGCTGCTCCGACAGCGCCGAGTACCTGCTCGAGGCGCCGGCTGAAGAAGCGCCGGCGCTGGGCACGGCAGGCTTTCATCTGGATGTGGGCGACGGGCTGGTGTTCAATCAGCTGACAGCGACGCTGCAATTTCCTGACTCCACTTTTCAGACGCAGACGCTCGACGTCAGCCCCGACGATAGCTCCCTCACGCTGTACCTCGGCGAGCTGCCGGTGGGCAGCGGCTATCAGGTGACGCTCTCCGCCACCTCCACCACCGGGGCCGTGTGCACGGGCAGCGGTCAGTTCCGCATCGAGCAGGACGAGACCGTGGTGGTGAACGTGCGCATGGAGTGCAGCGGCGGCGTGGCCGAGCCCGATGTTGGCGCGGCGGTCATCAAGGGTGAGGTCGTGCCAGCGACGGGCGATTGTCCCGCGGTGATCGATCGCATCGAGCTGGCGCCGGCGAAGGCGGGCATCGGGGTGCCGGTTGAGGTGGAGGTGTTCCCCACGGCGGGCACGGCGCCGCTCATCACCTTCAGCGCGAGCGGCGGCCAGCTTCAGCTCGCCACGGCCACGCCTGCCGGCGGCCAGCAAGGCGGGGGTCAGCAGGGCGGTGCGGCGCAGGGCGGGGGTCAGCAGGGCGGGGGTCAGCAGGGCGGCGGGGCGCAGGAGGACGGCGAGGAAGAGGAAGCTGCCGTGACGCTCCCACGCGGCACCGGCACCCGCGCCATCTTCCGCTGCACGGCGGCGGGCGAGTTTGAAGTGTACGCGCAGGCGATCCGCGCCGGCTGCGTGCACGACACCGAGGCGCGCATCAGGTGCTTCGACGATGGCACCCCCTACGGCGGCGGAGCCGGCGGCGGCATGGGCCAGGGTGGCGGCACGGGCAGCGCAGGCAGCGCGGGCAATGGCATGGGAGGCGGCGGCAACGGTGGCAACGGTGGCGCGGCCAGCAACGCCTGCGCGACGTGCACGGCCGCGGCCTGTCCGGCGCAGGTGGCAGCCTGTCAGACCGACACCACGTCCGCAGCCTGTCAGGAGATCCGGGTCTGCGCCGCGGTGGGCACCGCCGCCAGCTGCGCCGCCAACAGCAGCCTGGACTGCTACTGCGGCACCCGCCCCATCGCGACCTGCCTGACGTTCGGCGGCAATGGCGAGTGCGCCGACGTCATCACGCGGGCCTCGGGCTGTGACGATGGTCGTGCCGCGGAGAACATTCCGACGTGTGTCTCGGAGCGCTACCTCGAGGTCAACTTTGGCCTGGGCGATGCCTTCCAGCTCGTAGCTTGCCAGCGCCGCAACTGCTCGACGCAGTGCGGGCTGGTGCCTTGAACGAGGTCGCGGCGAGCCAATTCCTCCGCGCTCGTGCGCGTGATGAGCCGATTTCCGATGTTGTTCTCGAGACATGTTGCCGCGCCGCGGGGCTGCCCCCGGCTGGCGGCAGCGACCTGCTTGCTGGCTCTTGCCGGGCTCCACGCCTGTGAGCCCGATCGAGTCGTGGTACAGGCCGAGCGCACGCTCACCAGCGCGGCGAGCAGCGGCTCGCCCGACTGCGGCGACGCCATCGTGGGACCGGGAGAGGAGTGTGAGCCGCCCGGCAGCGGTAGCTGTAACAGCCAGTGCCGTCGCCTGGCCTTCGGCTGCGGCGACGGTGTGCTGGACGAGGGCGAGGACTGCGAGGACGGCAATGGCCTGGGCGGTGACGGCTGTAGCGCCGAGTGCCTGCGCGAGGTCTGTGGCAATGGCCGCATCGATCTGGGCGAGGACTGTGAGCCGCCGGGCACCGTGCAGTGCAGCGCGCGCTGCAGGCGCATCACCGCGGCGGTGTGCGGCAATGCGCTGCAGGAGTCCGGTGAGGAGTGTGAAGACGGCAACGCGCTGAGCGGGGACGGCTGCAGCGAGCTGTGTTTGCTGGAGCAATGTGGCAACGGGCGGGTGGACCCGCCGGAGGGCTGCGAGCCGCCGAGCACCGCCATCTGCAGCGAGCGCTGCCAGCCAATCCCGGCGGCCTCTCGCCGGGGCGTCTGCGGCAATGCCGTGCAGGAGACGGGCGAGGAGTGCGACGACGGCAACACCTTCGAGGCGGACGGCTGCAGCGGCGGCTGTGAGCGCGAGATCTGCGGCAACGGCCGGCTCGACCCCGGTGAATATTGCGAGCCGCCGAACACCTCCGTGTGCAACGCGCAGTGTTTCCCCGAGCTGCAGCGCTGTGGCGATCGCAAGCTCAGCGACGGGGAGGAGTGTGATGACGGCAACGCCACGGACGGTGACGGCTGCTCGGCTCGCTGCGCCGTGGAGGCGTGCGGCAACGGCACCCTGGACGCGAGCGAGGACTGCGAGCCGCCCGGCACCGACATCTGTGACGCGGGCTGCCGGCGCATCGCACGCTTCTGCGGGAACCGCACGGTGGAGGCGCCCGAAGAGTGTGACGACGGCAACGTCTTGCCGGGCGATGGCTGCGATCTGCGCTGCCAGCTGGAGTTCTGCGGCAACGGTCGCATCGACTTTGGCGAGCAGTGTGAGCTGCCCGGCACGGAGGTGTGCGACATGGCGTGTCGACGCATCGGCGCCTGCGGCAACGGCACCCTGGACGTGGGGGAGAGCTGTGATCCACCCAATGGGGTCGATTGCTCCGCCACCTGTCAGCAGACGGGCGCGCCGCCCGCGGTCGAGCCAGGCTGTGGCAATGGCCTGATCGAGGCGGGCGAGGAGTGCGACGATACCAACCAGCTGCCTGCCGATGGCTGCAGCCCTGCCTGCACCCGGGAGGCGTGCGGTAACTCGCGCCTCGATGCCGGTGAAGAGTGCGATGACGGCAACGTGCTGCCCGGGGACGGCTGCAGCGACGCCTGCCGGCAGGAGAGCTGCGGCAACGGCCGTATCGACTCGGCGCTGGAGTGCGAGCCGCCCGGCTCGGAGGGGTGCTCGGAGACGTGCCGCGTACTGCCGCCGCCCGCTGCCCCCGGCGAGCCGGCGCCCGCTCAGGCGCCGGAGTCTGCGCTGCCGGAGTCTGCGCTGCCGGAGTCTGCGCTGCCAGACGCGCCGCCGCCGGATGAGGGCGCTGCCGCCGGGTGAGCCGCAGTGCCTGCGACCGCGGGGAAGTACACCTGCTTCGGCCCCAGCTCGTGACCGGCGGGGATGGGGGTGCCGAGCTCGTCGATCCGAAACACGCTCTCCGGCAGCTGCAAGGACTGGCGCAGCCGATCCATCGTGGTGGGCACGAAGGGGTACAGCATGATCATCAGCGTCTTCAGCACGTAGAAGCAGGAGAACAGCGCGTCCCGCCGCTCCGGCTCGGGGAAGCGATCGTCGTGCGGCTTGAACTGGGTGAACAGGCTGTTGATGGAGCGCGCGTAGTTCTCGATCTCGTACAGCAGCGCGGGGTAATCGGCGCGGTCCATCGATTTGACGTAGCGCTGCACGATGCGCAGCGTCTGCTGCGCGACCTTCTCGTTCAGCTGCCCGTCGGGCACGCGCCCGCCGAACTTGGAGTGCGCGGCAGAGATGGGCCGCTCGAACGCGGCGTTCATCGGGCCCGCCAGGAACTGGTTGCGCTCCTCCAGCTTGACGAAGTCGAAGTTGGACTGCTTCTCCGGCAGGCCCAGCAGGGCCAGGTAGTAGCGGATCTGGTCCGGCTCATACCCGCGTTCTTCCACGAGCTGATCGGCGGTGACGAAGTTGCCGGTCGACTTGCTCATCTTGTCGCCGCTGACCATCAGGTGGAAGCAGCCGAACACGTCCGTCAGCTGCAGCTCGCCCGCAATCGGCAGGCGCTGCGGATCCGCCTGTGTGCCCAGCCACATCGCGCCCTGCATGAGCACGTAGAAGAAGACGTTGTCCTGACCCAGAAACTGATAGATGCGCGCCTCCGGGTCACGCCAGAACTCGGCGTGCTCGGCGCGATCACGCCCCTGCTGTTGCAGGGCGACCTGGGTGAAGGAGATGGGCGCGATCAGCGAGTCGGGCCAGACGTACAGCGTCTTTCCGGCCAGCTCGGGATCGAGCTCCGGCGGGATGGGGATGCCCCAGCTCACGTCCCGCGAGATCGCGCGCCGCGCCCAGTCCGTCTCCAGCTCACCCTTGATGCCGTGGCTTGCCAGCTGTGCGCGTGCGCTCTCCAGCTCGGGCATGCTGCCGAACTGCAGCACCACCTGACGGCCCTGGGCGTAGCGGCTCTTGTGCTTGGGCAAGCTCGCCTTCAGCTGCTTGTATTCGGCCTCGACCGGCCCCTCCAGGCGCAGGCAGGGCAGCACGCGATCCAGCACGTCCCGTTGCATGGACGAGCGCCACTGGCCCGCCTTGCCCTGGATCCAGACGCGCAAGGTCTCGGACACCTTGGACATGTCGAGCCAGAGGTGCGCCGTCTCGCGCATTTCCGGCGTGGCGTCGCTGATGGCGCTGCGCGGGTTGATCAGCTGCTCGGGGGCGTGCTGATGGCCGCAGCGCTCGCACTCGTCGCTGTAGGCTTCCTCGTTGTCGCATTTGGGATTGGGGCAGCGGCCCCGCACCAGACGATCCGGCAAGAAGCGGCCGATCTCGGGATCGAACCACTGGCGGCTCCGCCGCTTCTCCAGCAGGCCGTTGGCGTACATGCGGCGGATGAAGTCCTGCGCCACCTCGACGTGCAGCGGATAACACTCCGGCCGTGACGTGCCGGAGTACACATCCACCCCGATGCTGTAGCGCGCCAGCGTCCGCTGCTGCTGCGCGTGTATGGTGTCGATGAACTCACGGATGGGCTTGCCCGCCTTCAGGGCCGCCAGCTCACTGGTGGAGCCGTGATCATCCGTGCCACAAACGAACAGCACGTTTTCACGCCCGATCAGCAGGCTCAGCCAGCGCGCGTAGATATCACCCGGGAGCTGGGCGCCTGCCAGGTGGCCCACATGCAGCGGGCCGTTTGCGTAGGGCATGCCGCCAGTGACGACGGCGCGCTTGGGACGCCGGATTTGCCGTAAGACGGCGGCTGTATCGAGCGGAGCTTCAGGGGGGGCTGCCACGGTGTTGGTCCTGTACTCTGCCAAATCGGCGCAGACAATCGGGATCGACGAGACCCTGGAGCGGGGATGCCGAGCCCTGAGCGCGGTCTCGGCGCGCTCGTCGCTGCCGGTGTGGCGGAGTGGGTGCGCTGCCGCGCGGGAGGGCCCGGCACTGAAGTGCATGCCTGGCTCCGACGTAACCTCGACTGGCGAGATGGGAAGTTCCAGCGCGGACTCGTGCGAGGCACCCGAACGCCACGGTGAGGGGATGTGACCTACATCAGCGCCCGGGTCCGGGACAAATCCGGGGCGGCAGCGAGCTCGCGACAGTGGCGCAAGACCATCGCGGTGCTGCTGGACTACATGAACTTTCTGGGCGGCTCGTACGAGAACCACATCCGCGCCAGCCTGGATCGCGCGGGCCGCGAGCTGGGGGTCAACCTCGTCTTCTTCTTCGGCCGTGACCTGTACGAGCCGCACTTTGCCTGTCCGGCGCACAACGCCATCTTCGATCTGATCCATCGCGATCGCATCGACGGCGTCGTGGTGCTCTCCAGCGTGCTCAGCAGCAGCTGTGGCGCGGAGCGCCTGCCTGCCTTCCTGGAGCGCTATCAGGGGCTGCCGCTGTGCAGCGTGGGCGTGGCCGTGCCCGGCGTGCCCAGCTTGACCGTCGACAACGAGCTCGGGATCGAGAAGCTGGTGCAGCACCTGTACGAGGTGCACGGACGGCGCCGCATCGTGTTCGTGTCTGGGCCGGCGCACAGCCCGGAGTCGCAAGTGCGCCTGCGAGGCTATGAGGATGCGCTGCGCAGCATGGGCTTGACCCTGGATCCGGCCCTGATCGTCGAGGGGCGCTTCACGCAGCGCGGCGGCTATCTCGCCGTCGAGGCGCTGCTCGACGCCAAGATCCCGTTCGACGCGGTGCTGGCCGCCAACGACGACATGGCCTTCGGTGCGATCCGGGCCCTGCGCGAGGCGGGCCTGCGCGTGCCGCGCGACATCAGCGTGACTGGCTTTGACGATCTGCGCGCGGCTCGCCTGAGCAGCCCGCCCTTGACCAGCGTCTCGCAGCCGTTCGACGAGCTGGCGGTGCATGCGCTGCGCTCGATCCTGGCCCAGTGCAGCGGCGAGCCGGTGCCGGAGGTGAGCTCCTGTCCGACCCAGCTGCGCGTGCGCCGCTCGTGCGGCTGCTCGCTGGCGGTGGACACCGCCGCATGCGCGCTGCAAGACCCACCCGAGACCTTGCGCCCCGTCAGCTACCTGAGCCGGCACCGCGAGCAGATCCTGGCGCAGTTGAGCAGTGTGGCCACCGCTGGCTGGGGTGGCAGCGTGAGCGACTGCGAGGCGTTGCTGGCAGCACTCGGTGACGAGCTGAACGGCGCCACGGGCAGCTTGCTCGCGGCGCTGGAGGGCCTGCTGGAGCAGCCGTGTGACAACCAGCGCTATCGCGCCCTGCACATGGCCATCACCCAGCTTCGCGCCAGCTTGCGGCCCGTGAGCAGCGTGGACCTGGAGCGGCTCTGGTTTGATGCGCTCGATCTGATCGCGCTGTCCAACACCACGGCGCAGATGCAACACCGGCTCGACTGGGACGAGCACTACATGCAGCTGCTCACCTTCGGTGAATACAGCTCGGTGGCCTTCGACCGTACCTCTCTGCGGGCCGCGCTGGCCAACGGCATCCCCAGCGTGGGGGTCAAGACGGCCTATATCTCGCGCTGGACCGATACCTCCTGGACCACCCTCGAGTCGCTGGTGTGCCTGTGTGATGGAGACGTGCTGGAGCCTGCCATCTCGCAGTTTCCCGGGCACTACCTGTTTCCACCCAACTTTGCTATCGGCACGCGCGAGCAGCGCCAGACTTTGCTGGTCTTTCCCCTGTGCGTGGACGCGCAGAAGCTGGGCGTGGCCGTCTTCGAGTATACCACCGACCGCAACGTCTACTCGACCTTGCGCGATCAGATCTGCACGACCTTGCGCATCGTCGCGCTGCACCAGGATCTGGTGCATCAGACCATGCTGCACGAGCGCAGCGTGCAGGAGCGGCTGGCCACGACCCACCGCATCCACTCGCTCAGCCTGCTCGCCGGCGGCGTGGCGCACGACCTCAACAACACGCTCGGCCCCGTGGTGGCGCTGCCGGACCTGATCCTGCACCAGTTGCAGAACGTGGAGGGCTGCCCGAGCATCGTGCGCGATGACCTGCAGAGCATTCAGAGCGCGTCGCTGCGCGCCAGCCAGACCATCAAGGATCTGCTGACGCTCGGGCGGCAGGGCCGCATGCCCCGGCGCGCGATGGACCTGTGCAAGGTGCTCGGCAGCTGTCTCGGACCGGAGTTCACGCGCAACCTCGAGACACGCCAGCAGCGCTCACGAGTGCGCCTGGTGCTGCCCGACAAACCCACCCTGGTGCACGGCTCGGAGACGCACCTGGCGCGCGCCGTCACCAACCTGGTGCTGAACGCGCTGGAGGCGTCGCCCGGCAGCAGCGAGGTGGTGGTGCGCCTGGCGGAGCGCCACCTGGACGCGCCCATCACCGGCTACGAGGCGGTGGACCCGGGGCACTATGCGGCCATCACCGTCACCGATCACGGCCATGGCATGGCTCCGGAGGATCTGGTGCGCGTCTTCGAGCCCTTCTTCAGCAAGAAGCGGGTGGGGGAGCGCAGCGGCAGCGGCCTGGGGCTGGCCATCGTGCACGGCGTGGTCAAGGAGCATCACGGCTTCGTCGACGTGCAGAGCCGGCTGGGCGTGGGCACCACTTTCACCCTGTATCTGCCGCTCACGCAGGAGCCGGTGCAGTCGGAGCAGCCGCGGCCCGACGCGCCGCGCGGCAACGCCAGCATCCTGATGGTGGATGATGACCTGATCCAGCTGCGCACGGGGCAGCGCATCCTGACCCACCTGGGCTATCAGGTCACCACCCTGGAGAGCGGGCGCGAGGCACTGGCGCTGCTGCAGCGCCGCGCGGGGGAGAACGCCCGCAGCTTTGATCTGCTGATCCTGGACGTGCTGCTGAACGAGGAGCGCGACGGGCTCGAGATCCTGGAGCGCGCGCGCGAGCTCTTCCCCGGGCAAAAGGCCATCCTGGTCAGCGGGCACGCGCCGAGCGAGCGCGCCGAGCGCGCCCGCGATCAAGGCGTGCAGTGGCTGCCCAAGCCGTTCACCCTGGAGGCGCTGGCGCGTGCCGTGAGCACGGTGCTCGGCGGCTCGCTGACCCCGTCCAGCAAGCGGCACGCAGGCTGAGCCGCAGCGGCGCGGCGGCGCCTCAGGCCGGCCAGATCTTGCGACCGCCGCGCGGCGGGACCACCCGATCGATGAGCGCCCAGTCCTCCGGCGAGAGAGCGGGCGCGCTGGCGGCGCCGACGTTGCTGGCCACCTGGTGCGCGTTGCGTGCGCCCGGGATCACCGTCGACACGGCGGGGTGCGCCAGGGTGAACTGCAGTGCGGCCTGCGCCAGCGAGCGGTCGCTGCGCTCCAGCCCGCGCAGCTCGGCCACGTGCGCCAGATCGCGGCGGTAAGTGATGTTCTGCTCGGGATCGGTGAGCCACTTGCTGCGGAAGTCACCCTCGCCGAAGCTGCTGTCCTCGCGCAGCTTGCCGGTCAGGATGCCCATGGCCAGCGCGCCGCGCACGATCACGCCGATGCCGTTGCGCTGGCAGTGATCGAAGATGGCGCCCTCGGGCGTGCGGTTGAGCAGGCTGTAGTCGATCTGCAAGGTGGCGCACTGGCCATCCTGCGTGAACGCCTGGATGTACTCGAAGTCGCTGCTGCTCATGCCGTAGGCGCGCACCTTGCCGGCGGCCTTCAGCTTCTGAAAGCCCTCCAGGAAGATCTCCATGGTGGGATCGCGGAAGCTGATGTGAGACTGGATGAGATCCACGTAGTCCGTCTGCAGGCGCTCGAGGTTGGACTCCACCCCGGCGATCAGCTGAGCCACGTTCTGGTACGCGGTGCAGCGCTTCTGGCCATCGAAGCCACGCCAGCCGATCTTGGTGGCGACCACGAAGCGATCCCGCCGGCCGCGCATGGCCTTGCCCAGCAACTCCTCGCTGTGGCCATTGCCGTAGACGTCGGACGTATCGAAGAAGTTCACGCCCGCGTCGAGCGCGGCGTCGATCGCCCGCAGGCTGTCCTCATCACCGGGCTGGCCCCACTCGCCGCCGCCGGCAGCCCACAGGCCCAGGCCGATTTCGGTGACTTTGATGCCGGATTTTCCGAGGGTGCGCAGCTTCAGGCTCATGACGTGACGACTCCAGGTGCAGTGGCGCCGGGCGGCGCGCGAGCAGCTCGCTCGGCTCCGCCGGACGGGCGGGACCCTAGCAGTTTCGCGTGACTTGCGGCAGCGCAGAGGCCAGACATTTTTGCGCTGTAGCTGTAGGCGCGTCGCGCGCCAGGGCTCGAGAGTGACGGGCGCTGTCGCGGGCGCTGGGTTATGCTGCTCAACGCTGATGGCGAGACCCACGTTGCTTTCCGAGCGGCCTCGTTCGAGCGAGCCTGCCGCCGAGTCCGCCAGCGCCGCCGCTGGTCCGCAGAGTGACTTTGTGCCGCGTGATGGCGAGCAGAGTGATTCTCCGCGGAGTGAATTTCCGCGGAGTGAATCTCCGTGGAGTGAATTGCCGCAGAGCGGGGCGCCAAACGACTTTGCCCAGTGGCTCACCCGCGATCTGCGGCCCAGAGGCGCCTCGTCGGCGCTGCTGCGCTCGGAGCCGCCGCCCTCGGAGCGCCCGAGCCGGGCGCAGCCGGTGGTGATCACCGAGCGTGAAGAGCCGGAGCTGGCGAGCTGGCTGCGGCAGGACCTGAAGCCGCGCGGCAGCCTGCCGCCGGAGGCGCTGAACGCGACGCTGCTGGGCTCCAGGTGGGAGTCCGTGGCGCCGCCGTCCAGCGCGCAGCCTCCGGCGAGCTCGCGGCCGCCGTCAGATTCTTTCGCGCCGCCCGAGTCGCTGTCGCCCGAGTCGCTGCCGCCCGAGTCGCTGCAGCCCCCCTCCAGCTCGCTGGCGGCGCCGCCCGATTCGCTGGTGCCGCACGCGGTGAGTGAGGCGCCTTCGGCCCTGGCGCTGCGCGAGCCCGAGCTCGACGCGGAAGATCTGGCGGTGCTGCCCTCGCGCCGCGGCAAGAAGCGGGACTGGCGCAAGCTCGTGGTGCTGGCCGCGTTGCTCTCCGTGCTGGGTGCCGTGCTCTGGGTTGCCAGCGGGCCGCAGTCGCAGGAGCTCTCCGGAGCCGCAGCGGCGGCGGCCCCTGCGGTGCTCACGGCGCCGTTGCCGCCCCCGCCACCGTCGGATGGCGAGCTGCTCGAGCCGCCGCCAGAGCCGGAGCCCGGCGCTCCAGCCGTGGCCCCGGGAAAGGCTGCTGCGGCGACCCCGGCTGAGCTCGAGCTCGACTCCGCACCGGGCCGCGGCGGGCGGCGCGCAGGCGACGCCGTGGCGCGGTTCGCAGACCTGCCTTCGCCCACGCTCTCGCGCCTGGCGAGGGAAGGGTGGCAGCGCGCGCGCAAGGCGACCAGCCCCGACGCGGTGAAGCAGCCCGAGCCCGTGGCAGCTCCCTGAGCACGGCCGACGCCGAGCCGCTGCGCGCTCGTGCGCCAGCGTGTTACAAGGGGCAGACATGACGGCACGACTGCTGCGCATCGCCCATCGGAGCGCCGCCACCGGCGAGGACCGCGAGTGCTTCCTCTACCTGCCGCGCGATTTCGACGTGGATCGCGAGCGCCGCTGGCCCGTGATGCTCTTCCTGCATGGCAATGGCGAGCGGGGAGATGCCGGAGCTGACCTGGAGTTCTTGCTGGCCAACGGCCCCCTGTACGAGGCGTGGATCCAGAAGCGCGAGCTGCCGTTCCTGATCCTGGCGCCGCAGCTGCCCATGTACGGGCGAGATGCGCACGCGGACTATCTGCGCAACCGGACGCGCGCGCAGATCCCGGTGAGACTGGCTCAAGGCGTGCCCGCGCCGCCAGCAGCGCAGCCCACGGACGGCGTGCTCACCGGAGCATTGCCCGACGAGCAGCTGCCGCATGGGCCCGAGGGGCCGCCGATGGGCTGGTCACTGCTGGAGGCCGATCTGCTGGCGTTGCTCGAGCGCGTGCTGGTGGAATATCGTGGAGACCCCGCGCGGCAGTACCTCACCGGGGTGAGCTACGGCGGCTTCGGTACCTGGCACCTGGGCGCGCGGCACGCGCGGCGCTTTGCCGCCCTGCTGCCCGTGGTCGGGTACCCACATCCCGAGCACGCAGCGCCGCTGGCGCAGGCACGGACCCCGATCTGGTGCTTCGCTGGCGGTCGCGACCGGGCCGTACCGCTCCGGTACTTCTATCCCGGCCTGAATCGCATCGAGCAGCTCGGGCACCGCTGCCGCTTCACCATCGAGGCCGACATGGGCCACGACGTGTGGACCCGCGTCTACGCCGGCCAGGATGTCTACACCTGGTTACTCCAGCAAATCCGCCGCGAACGCGCGCCCGGCGGATGAGCGCGGCGGCAAGCGTTCAAGAGCGCTGCCCGGCTGTCGATCTGAGCAAGAAGGCCGCGCACGTGGCCGGCGGGTGAAAGTGGTGGCCCAACTCTCGACAGACCGCGCAGTCAAGCCTCGTCGCGCCAGCGTCTTGCTGATCGATGACGAGCCCGTGCTGTTGCGCGGGCTCAAACGTTCGCTATCGGCACACCAGGTGATGACCGTCACCCGCGTGGATGAGGCCCTGGCGCTGTACCGGCAGCACGACTTTGACATCGTGTTCTGTGATCTGATGATGCCGGAGGCCAACGGGATCGAGTTCTATGCGCACCTGCGCGAGCTCGGCCCCGAGCACGCCGAGCGCCTGGTGCTGATGACGGGCGGCGCGTTGCCCGAGCGCCTGGGCTACTCGCTGGCGGAGATCCCCAGCGTGTGTCTGCTCAAGCCGTTCAGCTCCGAGCAGCTGGAGCAGCTGATCGAACGAGCCTTGGATCGGCGCCGCTGAGCGCCTAGAACTGCAGCCATGGCTGCGGCTCTACACCACGTGGCGCTGGGCACTCGGCACGTGGAGGCGCTCGCCGGCTTCTATCGCGAGCTGCTGGGGTTGCCGGAGGTGACCCGGCATCAGGATGAGCAGGGGGCGCTGCGGTCCATCTGGCTGGACATGGGTGGCACGCTGCTGATGATCGAGCGCACGCAGGAAGAGCCGCGCCGGGTGGAGGGGGTGGGGAGCGGCCCCTTCCTGCTGGCGTTTCGCGTCACCCCGGCGGCCCGGAGCCAGCTGGAGCGAGTGCTCGCCGAGCGCGGCCACGCGATCGAGGCGCGCACCGCGTTCTCTTCCTACAGCCGAGACCCGGACGGCAATCGCTTTGCCCTCAGCCACTACCCGGAGACCTGACGCGCCGGCAGGGCTGGCCCCGGCTTTCTGCACCCGGAGTGCAGGGCTGAAATCGAAATTTCAGAATTGAACGATGAGCGGCCGAAAGCGGCTGACAACCATTCTGAAACAGGGCTGTCCGCCGCTGGCACGATGAATGCTGAGCGGCGGTCAGCGGTCGGCACACGGCGTTCACGTCCCACGTCGACCGCGCTGATGGTTCACAACGGTCGGGAGCTTCCCGGCCGTTAGTGTTTTGTCCGGCCAAGGGACACGGCTGCTGAGGAGAGGGCTGCTCGAGGAGAGGGCTGCTGAGGAGAGGGCTGCTCGAGGAGAGGGCTGCTCGAGGATACGGCGGAGCCGTCAGGCGGGGGACAGCGCGCTCGCCGCGGCCTCTGCCGAGCGCACCGCACCGTCGATGCCGACGCCGTGAAAGGCGGCACCGGCGAGCACGATGCCACTGCCGGCGAGCGCCGCCTCCAGCGCAGCCACGCGCGCGCGATGGGCCTCATCCAGCACCGGCAGCGCGCGCTCCCAGCGCGAGACCCAGCCGCGCTCGGCAGGCCCCAGCGGGCCCAGCGCGCGGGCCACGCAGCGCTCGGCGCGCTGAATCCAGTCCGCGTCGGGCAGCCCCAGCTCGGCGCCGCTGGGACGAAAGAACGCGCGCAGCAGAGCATGGCTCGGGGGGGCGCGGCCGGGCAGCTTGGAGGACGCGAACGTGCACGCGCGGAAGCCCTCCAGCTGGGCGCCGTCTGCCACCACGAAGCCGGTGGCGTCGAGCGGGTGCGGCACGGCTGCCTGCGGATAGGCGAGCGAGACGGTGACGCTCGACAGCGTCTGCGCCGCTGCCAGCGCCGCGGCGCTCTCGCCGGCGACGGGCTCGAGCAGGCGAGCCACGTCGCTCGCGCTGGTCGCCATCACCACGGCTTCGGAGCTGTGCTCTCGCCCCGAGGCCAGGGTCAGGCGCCAGCGCCCGCCAGCCTCGCGTGCGAGCGCCGCCACCGGGCTCCCGAGCGCGACCTCGGCGTGCGCCGGCAACTGCGCGCGCAGGGCCGCCACCAGCTGACTCATGCCCGCCTGAAACGACTCGATGCCGCGGCCGAGCGCGCGGCTGCCCACCTGGAAGCCGAGCATCTTGCCCGCCTCGCCCGGCGGCAGCCGGGTGAGCCGCTGGCCATCGAAGTGGCACGAGTCCCGCACCAGCTGTCCGCGCAGCTGGTCGTGGATGCCCGCGGCCATGGCCAGGGCCGCCACTGCCTCGCTGCCGGCAACGAAGCCCTCGGCGCCGTGCTCGATCAGATAGCCGCCGGCGCGCTCCGTGCGCAGCTGGCCCCCGAGCTCGGCGCCGGCCTCGAACACGCTGACGCGCTCGCCACGCTGCGAGCAGCGCAGCGCAACCGTGAGCCCGGCGATGCCCCCGCCGATGATCGCGATCTGTCGCACCTTGCTCGCCTCTCGCTCTCCGTCGTGAAAACCAGCTGCCCGGGGCTCGCCGTCGTGACTCTGCTCGCTTCGCCGTCGCTGCCGCGATCAGCCGCGCGGCGAGATGCGCTCTTTACCCAGCCATTTGCGCAGCACGGCGGGCACCTCCACGCTGCCGTCGGCCTGCTGGAACTGCTCGACGATCGCGGGCAGCAAGCGGCTGGTGGCCAGGCCCGAGGCATTGAGCGTGTGCACCAGCTCGGTGCGCTTCTGCCCCTCCGGGCGGTAGCGGATCTGGCCCCGGCGCGCCTGATAGTCGCGCGCGTTGGAGGCGCTGCTGATCTCCTTGTACTGCTGCATGCTGGGCACCCAGACCTCGATGTCCAGCGTCTTGGCCATGCCGGCGCTGACGTCGGCGGCGGCCAGCTTGCTCACCTGATGGTGCAAGCCCAGCGCCTCCACTATGCTGCACGCGTGTTGCACCATCTGCTCCAGCGCCGCGGAGGAGTCCTGCGGCCGGCAGTACTGGAACAGCTCGACCTTGTTGAACTGATGCCCGCGGATGGTGCCGCGCTCCTCCGTGCGGTAGCTGCCCGCCTCTTTGCGGAAGCACGGCGTGTAGCCGAAGTACTTTCGCGGCAGCTCCGCCTCCTCCAGGATCTCGTCGCGGTGCAGGTTGACCAGCGCCGTCTCCGCCGTGGGCAGCAGGAAGCGCTGCTCGCCCTCCGCCGGCTTCTCCAGAAAGAAGACGTCGCCGTCAAACTTGGGGAACTGCCCGGCGGTGTAGCCACAGACCGGCAGCAGCAGGTGAGGGGGCAGCATGAACTCATAGCCGGCGGCCAGGTGCCGCTCGACGAAGAAGTTGAGCAGCGCCCACTCGAGCAGCGCGCCGTCCCCGCGATAAACCCAGAAGCCGCTGCCAGAGAGCTTCACCCCGCGCGCGTAGTCGACCATGCCCAGCTCGCCGAGCAGGGTGACATGATCCTTCGGCTTGAAGCCGAACTCCGGCTTCTTGCCGGACACGCGCACCACCTCGTTGCGCTCCTTACCCCCGGCGACCACGTCGTCATCGGGCAGGTTGGGCAGGGCGGCCATGAAGTCATGGATCTTCTGCTCCAGCCCGGCGAGCTGCCCCTCCAGCTCCTTGATCTCGTTGCCCAGCGTCTTCATCTCGGCGAACACGGCCTGCACGTCCGCACCCGCCTTCTTCAGCGCGGGTACCTTGGCGGACACGTCATTGCGCTGGGTGCGCTTGGCCTCCAGCTCACTCTGCAGGCGGCGGCGCGTATCGTCCCAGCCGAGCACCTCCGAGAAGTCGGCCTCGTACATGCGCTTGGCCAGCGCCTCTTTCACCTTGGCGGACTGATCGCGGATGAGTCTGATATCGAGCATGACGGCCTCTCCACTACCGCTCCGAGTTGCCCGGGGCCACGGGAATTTCCACGGGCCCACTGCGCGGCAGCAAAACACCTCGGCTGCGGAACCCGGAGCGCGAGCGTGCAGGGGCGGCGTGCAGCCGCGAGCGCGGCGGCTCACCGTCAGTGCCGTCGCCGCCGTCAGCGCCGGTTGAGCGCGGAGACGGTGCCGAGCGCGCGGTCACGATCTTCCGGGCTCTCGCCGCGGCGCTCGGCGAGCTGCCGCAGGGCGGCTGCGCAGCGCGCCTCGCTCGCCGGATCCACCCACTCTTCGCTGCGCGGCGCATGGGCGGCGGCCTCGAGCAGGGCCTCGAGCAGCCAGCTCGAGGTGGGGGCGCTGGGGCCCAGCGCCAGCTCACACAGCCGCGCGATGACCTCGCCACGGTCGCGCGCGTAGGGCAAGGCCCCGAGCGCCGTGCGCCCCAGGCTACCACCCAGCGCGAGGGCTGCGAGCAGGCCCGCAGCGCTCTCTCCTTGCGCCAGACGAGCCCGCTCGAAGTCGCCTCCGCTGGCTGCGCGCCGCCACAGCGGATCATCGGCGTAGGGCGCGGGCCAGGGTGCTTCACCCGTCAGATCCAGGGGCGGGGGTGCCTGCTCGCGCGCTGCCCGGCCACGCTGCGCTGCATCGGTGACGCAGCCCGCGCTGACGGTGCTCATGGCCAGCCACAGCAGCAAGCTCGCTGGCAGGCACCGCGCGCGGCGCCGTGCGTGCGGCGCGGTTCGAGAGCACGGGGCCAGGGCGCGGGGCTGCATCGATGCCACTCTACCTCCCAGGATGTTCAGTCATAAAGCTTGGGCGCTGGCCGACCGTAAACCGGGGCATCCCCTGACCAGATGGTGATGCGGCATGTCGCAACCCAATAGCACTAGCCCCACCTCCCGACCCCGCCCCGAAAGACCTGGCTCGGAGCACCCGGCAGCTGCCTCGGAGTGGGACGCCGAGACCGACGTGATGCCGCCGGAGACGAGCCGGCAGCTGCTCCGCATCTCGCGCCAGCTCCAGCAAGATCAGTGAGCTCCGGCGCAGCGCCGGGCGAAGGCCGAAGCCCTCGCCCGCCAGGCGCTCAGAAGGTCTCCGAGACGGTGCGGCTGGTGCCGGCCTCCGCCTCGATGGTCTTCGACTTGCGCTCGGCGCCGTGGATGAAGATCACCCGGTGTGAGCCCGGCTCCACCGAGACATCCCTCAGCGGTGTGGTGCCGAGCGGCTTGCCGTCGAGCAGCACGTTCGACGGCGGGGTGGAGGTCAAGTTGAGCCGCGCGGTGGCAGGCGCCACCGGCTGCGCCGCTTCGGGCGCATCTCCCTCGGCCGCACGCCTGCGCCGCGCCGCCTCGTCCGCGACCCGCTCGCTCAGGTTGATCTCGATCGTCTTCTCCGCCTGGCCGTCTTCGAAGACGATCGGCTGCTCGAAGGGCGCAAAGCCCTTCTTGCGCGCGAGCAGCACGTGCGGGCGATCCGTCTCCACCTCCAGCCGTACGGGCAACGGCGGCAGCACCCGCCGCGAATCACCCACCTTCAGGGTCACCTCCGCGTTCTCGGCGTTGTCGCCCGCGCGGATCGTGGCCAGCCCCTTGAGCACCTTGAGGCGGATCGGACCGATCGGCGTCATGCGATCTGGATCGACGACGATGCGCTGCTGGAACGGCTCGTAACGCGGGCCGCCCGTGACCTGGATCACGTGCTCCTGCGGCTCCATCTCGCGCAGCTCCTGCGGCAGGGGGCCATACTCCTTGCCGTCCACCAGCAGGGTGAGGCCGCTGCCCTCGCCGAAGACCTTGATGCCGGTGCCGGCGCGGATGAGCTGCACGTTGTGCACCGCGGTCTGTCCGCTCTGGATGGCCACCGCGCTCTTGGCAGTGGCCTGATAGCCAGCGGCGCGCACCTCGACGTAGTGCGTGCCCGCCTTGAGGCTCGGGATTTCGCAGGGCGAGGACTTGCAGCGCAGCTTGCCGTCCAGCAGCACCTCGACCGCCGACAGCTCCTTGTTGCCGGGGCCGCCGGCGACGGTGACGGTGAGCGCGCCCTTCTTCGGCAGCATGAACCAGGCGAGCAGGGCCACCACCAGCGCGCCCAGCACGGCCAGCGCCCAGCCCAGCCGCTGGTTGGGGGTGGGCTGCGGCGGGAGCGAGAAGGCGTCGTGTGGGGAGGGGGGTGCCGTTACCCGCCCGCCGAGCGACGCACCCGGGGTCAGCACGCCTGGCGGCAGGATGGCGCCGGGAGGCCGCGACATGGGCGGCGGCGGCCGCCCCAGCAGATCGGAGGGCACGGGCTGCAACAAGCTCTGCGCGGCGGCCTGCGTGTCCTTGTCGTAAATGGTCGTCTTGTCGTCGTCGTCGTCCCAGCCGGGCTCACCGCTGGCGGGACCAGCTGCAGCCGGGATGGCGGCGGAAGCCACGGACGACACTGCGCGCGTGGCCGGCACCGGTGCAGGCACGGACGCGCGCGGCGCCGAGAGGGCCCAGGAATCCAGTCCGAGCCCGCTGCCCTCCGGCTTGCGCGAGGAGGGCGGTGGCTCCACCGCACCGACGGGGGTCACGTCATTGCGCTCGGCATCGTCCAGATCGAGACGGCGCGCGGGGCTGGCGGCGTTGGGCCGCGAAGGCAGGGGAAGAGGCGGAGCGGCGGAGCGACGCGGGCGCTGCGAGGGCGGAGGCGGAGGCACGCTGCGCGTGGCCGGATTGCTGCCGGGCACGGGCGGCAAGGGGGGCGCCGAGCTCAACGCCGCTGCCAGATGGCCCGAGGCGCGGGATGGCGCTACGCCGCCCTCCTGGCTGCTCGCTCCCTGATTCGCCTCGGGCACCGGGATGCCCATCAGCGTCTTCTTGGTCTCCGTGATCGGGATGCCGTCCAGCGTTTGAGGCTTCAGGCCGTTGAAAACGTCAAGGTCGGCTTCGCCCTTGTCGGTGCTCATGAGCCTCTGTCTCCACTACAACTGCTGCGTGCCGCACTCACACTCATGGGGCTCACACCCCAAAGTAGCAGCCGCGTGAGCTGACTATTAGCCCATAATAGGGATGCCAAGAACAAATTGACAGCCCGTTTCTTTTCTGTCGGTAAGTTTTCAGCGGCGCCTGGAGAAGCTGTTTCGAAGCCTGTTCAGCGGCTTTTCCAGGTTACCGAGCGCTGAGCGGAACGCTCGCTCAGGTGCCTTCCGGCTCGGGCACGGTGCAGCCGGTGTCGCGCAGTTGGCGGTTGCGAGCGGTACAGCTCCGCACTGCCCGTATGCTCCGCGCTGCCCAGTTGCCCTGCACCGGGGCAAATGCAGCTGAAGGCTCCCGATCAGGAACGCCCGGCAGGCGCAGGAGCATCCGCGGGAGCGCTTGCTCGGGAGCTTGCTCAGGAAATCGTGCGCAGGCTCACCACGCGGCCGCGGCGCCGCGCCGGCTTGGCGCGCGCTGACGTGCCCGGAGCCAGCTCCGACTCCGCGCTCGTGGCCGCCTCCACGTCGCTGCTCTGCACCTCCGCGAGCAGGTCGTATTCCGTGGCTGACACCACCTGCGCCGTGCACATCGTGCCGGGCTGCACGGGGCCGTGAGAGAGATAGACGACGCCGTCGACCTCCGGGGCTTGACCGGCGTGGCGCCCGACCATCACCAGCTCGCTCTCCTCGCTGCTGCCCTCCACCAGGATGGTCAGCCGCTGGCCGACGCGCGCCTCATTCTTCCGGTGGCTGATGCCGCGCTGGAGCGCGAGCAGCTCTTCTGCGCGCGCCGCGCTGGTCTGCTCGTCCACCTTGGCCGGCAGCTGGCTGCTCGTGCACGTCTCCTCGTCGGAGTACTGGAAGACGCCCACGTGGTCGAACTCCACCTCGCGCACGAAAGACAGCAGCTCCTCGAACTCGGCCTGCGTCTCCCCCGGATGGCCGACGATGAACGAGGTGCGCAGCACGGCGTCGGGCAGCTGCTCGCGCAGCCGGCGCACTACCCCGCGCAGGTCCGTGCTGCCGCCCCGCAGCATCCGGCGCAGCATGCTCGGCGCGGCGTGCTGTAGCGGCATGTCGATGTACGGCAGCAGCTTGGGCTCGCTGCGCAGCAGCTCCAGCAGGCGCGGGTCCAGCTTCTCCGGATACAGATAGTGCAGGCGCAGCCAGGCGATGCCCTCCACCTTCACCAGCTGCTCCAGCAGCGCCGCCAGCGTCTCGGCCGGGGCCAGATCGCGTCCGTACGCCACGGTGTCCTGCGAGACCAGATTGAGCTCCAGCACGCCCTGCGCGGCCAGCTGCTCTGCCTCGCGCACCACGTCATCGATGCGGCGCGAGCGCTGCTTGCCGCGGATCTGCGGGATGACGCAGAAGCCGCAGCGGCGGTTGCAGCCCTCGGCGATCTTCAGGTACGCGCTAGCACCGCGCGTGCTCAGCGTGCGCGGATCGCTCGCGGCGATCACCCAGTCGGCGGGGTTGCCCACCCAGACACGGGGCGCTTGCCCGCCGAGCACGGCGCCCAGCTTGAGCATGTCGCTCGAGCCGAGGAAGTGATCCACCTCCGGCAGCTCGGCCTCCAGATCGCCGGCGTAGCGCTGGCTGAGACAGCCGGTCACCACCAGCTTGCGGCAGGCGCCCTCCTGCTTGAGCTGCGAGAGCTCCAGGATGGTGTCGATCGACTCCTTCTTGGCGGCCTCGATGAAGCCGCAGGTGTTGATGACGATGACCTCGGCGGTCTCCGCCTCATCCGTGGGGACGAAGCCTTTGTTGCGGGCCACTCCCATCATCACCTCCGAGTCCACCCGATTCTTCGGGCAACCCAGGCTGACGAAATGGATGCGTGAGGCCTGCTTTTTCACTGTTACCGCCGTTTCATCGGACCGCTGCCAGGGCGCGGCCGCGCCTTCTCTAGCACGGGCCTCAGGCCCTCTGCAGCATCGCGTCGGTGAAGCGCCGGAACAGATACAGCGCGTCGTGCGGGCCGGCGGCTGCTTCAGGGTGGTACTGCACGCTGAAGGCGTTCGCATCCGGCACGCTCAGGCCCTCGCTCGTGCCGTCGTTCAGGTGCACGTGCGTGCTCACCGCGCGCTTGCCCAGCGAGGGGATGTCGACGGCAAAGCCGTGGTTCTGCAGGGTGATCTCGACCCGGCCCGTGGCCAGATCTTTCACCGGCTGGTTCAGCCCGCGGTGCCCGAACTTGAGCTTGTACGTCTTGGCGCCCACCGCGTGCGCCAGCAGCTGGTGGCCGAGGCAGATGCCAAAGATCGGGCGCTGGCCGAGCAGCTCACGAATGGTGCTGATGGCGTAGCCAACCGCGGCCGGATCGCCGGGGCCATTGGACAGGAAGATGCCGTCGGGCTGGAGCGCCAGGATGTCCTTGGCGCTGCTGCTGGCCGGCACCGCGGTGACCCGGCAGCCCGAGTCCACCAGGCAGCGCAGGATGTTGCGCTTGGCGCCGAAATCCATCGCTATCACGTGCAGCGGCCGCTCGTGGCTCAGCTTGCTCGCGCCGGTGACGGGGGAGTGCGGATCGAACGACACGCGCCAGTCGCCGCGCGTCTCCTCGAACGCGTAGCTCTCGGTGGGCGTGACGCGCGAGACCAGATCGAGCCCCTGCATGCTGGGGGCCGCGCGCGCGCGATCCACCAGCTCCGCCGGCGGCGCCGTGCCGATACAGCCGTTCTGGGCGCCGCGATCGCGCAAGGTGCGCACCAGCCGGCGTGTGTCGATGCCGCCGATGGCGGCGATGCCGTGCCGCTCCAGGTAGCGCTGCAGCGACTCCTCGCTGCGGTGGTTGGAGGGTGTGTCGCACGGCTCACGCACGATGAAGCCCGCCACCTGCGGCTGATTCTTCCGGCTCTCCGCGTCCTCGTGCGTGATGCCGGTGTTGCCGATGTGCGGGTTGGTCATGCACACCAGCTGGCCCGTATAGGAGGGATCGGTCAGCACCTCCTGATAGCCCGTCATGCCGGTGGTAAATACTGCCTCGCCGGTGACGCACTTTTCGGCGCCCCAGGCAAAGCCCTGGAACAGCGTGCCGTCGGCCAGGGCGAGATGTGCGATCTTGCGGTGAGTCAACGCTAGCTCCGCCGAGGTGCTGCCGGCTCGGCAAACCGGTCGAAGGCCACGCTGCCGTGGGCCAACGTGAGATCGATGCGCCCGGGCAGCGAGCGCCCGAGCAGCGGACTGTTCTTGCTCTTGCCATGCAAGCTGGCCGCGTCCACCGACCAGCGCTGCTCCGGCGCCACGAGCACGAAATTCGCCGGCTGACCCGCCTTCAGCGCGGGGGCGGGCAGACCCAGCACCTGGGCGGGGCCCGAGGTCAGCGCTGCCACGGCGCGCGCCAGCGGCACGTGGCCGTCGAGCACCAGCGAGAGCAGCGCCGAAAAGCACAGGCTGAGCCCCACCGCGCCGGGCTCGGCGTCCTGAAACTCGCAGTCTTTCTGCAAGGTGGACTGCGGGCGATGATCGCTCACCACGGCGTCCAGCACGCCCTCCGCCAGCGCCTTCCGCAGGGCGCTCACGTCGCGCGCGTGGCGCAGCGGCGGATCGAGCTTGAAGCTCGAGTCGTAGCTGTCGAGCGCATCTTCCGTCAGCAGCAGGTGGTGCAGGCTGACCGAGCCGCTCACGCGGGCGCCGCGCTGCTTGGCTTGCAGCAGCAGCTCCGCCGAGCGCCCCGTGGAGACCAGGGACACGTGATAGCGCCCGCCCGTGTATTCGGCGAGCAACACGTCGCGCGCCACGATCGCGTCCTCCGCCACACTGGGCGCGCCGCGCAGGCCCAGGCGAGCGCTGACGGCGCCCTCGTTCATGTCCGCGCCGCGCGCCAGCGCCGGATCGCAGGCATGCTGGAAGACGGGCAGATCGAAGTCGCGCGCGTACTCCAGCACGCGGCGCAGCACCTCGCTCGAGGCGATGCAGTGCCCGGCATCGCCCACGGCGACGGCACCCGCCGCGCGCAGCGCCGCCATCTCCGTCAGCAGCTTGCCCTCGAGCCCGCGCGTGGCCGCCGCGATCGGGTGCAGGCGCACCGCGCTCTGGCTGGCCGCTCGCGAGCGCAGCCACTCCGTCACGACGGGCTGATCATTGATGGGATCCGTGTCCGGGGTACAGCACACCTGGGTGAAGCCACCCACCGCGGCCGCCGCCAGGCCCGACTGCAGATCCTCCTTGTACTCCAGCCCGGGCTCGCCCAGGTGCGCACGCAGGTCGATGAAACCCGGCAACAGCCAGAGCCCGCGCCCATCGATCACGCGGGCATGGCCACTGCCGCTGGAGCGAGCCTCGGCCAGCTCACGCCCGGCAGCGGGGCCCAGGCGGGTGAGCACACCGCGCTCCACGACCGCGTCCAGCGTCTGATCGAGCCCTGCGCCGGGGTCAAATGCTCGGGCGTTTTGCACGACCAGGAGCTCTGCGGGTTCCAGCACGCCGCGGCTCATAGCACCGCCAGGGCCAAAGCCGCGGAAAATCTCAATCCGGCAGTCGAGATGTGGAGCTGCGTGGGCCCGTGGGTTGGTCCGGCGGCGAGCACTCCTCAGGTCTCAGGGCCGCCCGGTACCTCGATAGGCGCTTCCAGCAGTGCTCCGCGCCGGGGATCCGTACGACGTGGCAGGGCGCCACGATCGACGGCGAGAAAACTCGTTTTCTTTTTTCCGGAAGCGGTCATTGTCCCCCCTGTACCGGAGAGGGCACGAGCTCGTTGGGGAAACGAGAATCCGTTGGCCGCTCGCCGTTCGTTGCCGATAACATCTCCCGCCCGACGCCGGGATCGAGTCCCGCTTGCCGCCCACTTATGAGTACCGACGCCAAGACCCCTTCTTCGCCGACCACGTTGTCTCCAGAGCCGGAATCGGATGAGATCTCCATCGAAGTAAGTAATGGGGCTTCGCCGGAAGCGGCGAACGGCGAGGGGGTCGAGGAGCGCCCGGCAGGCAAGCGAGCAGGGGCGCCGAAGCCGCCTGCCCCGCGCCGCCTGGCGCCGCCGCCGCGCACCCGTACCACCTCGGGGCTGCAGCCGGCGTCGCCGCCGCAGCCGGCGGGCACGGCACCTGCCGTTCCGGCGCCGCCCGTGGGCAGCTCGCCGGTGGCCGGTGCTGCCGCAGCCGGAGTGACCGATGCGGCCGCCGCCGCACCCGCTGCAGCAGCTCCTGCAGCACCTCCTGCCTCGCCGCCGGCTCCGCCGGCCCGTGTCCGGGAGGCGACGCCCCGCGCGCCATCCGTGCCGCCGGTGCCGCGTGCCCCGGCGCCGCCGCCAGCCGTGCACCGCGCGCAGCCGCCGGTGCCGCCCCAGCGCCGCTCGTCCCGCCCGCCGCCGGAAGCAGCGCCTCGCCAGCCGGATCGGGACGCGATGGCTCAGGCCATGCGCGCCGTGGATCTGGCCAGCGTGGCGCCCCCGCCGTCTTCTTCCGAGGCCGAGCCGGACGCACCGGAGTCGAGCTCGCGCGCCGGAGTGGCGCGGGCGCTGGTGCGCGCCTGCGAGCAGGCGCTGCAGGAAAACGCCGAGCCGCGCCGGGCGGCACGTTTGCACTACGAGGCTGCGCGCCTGCTGGAGGTGCCGCTCTGGGATTTTGGCGCCGCCGTCGAGCACTATGAGGCCTCGCGCAAGCTGTGGCCCGATCACGTGCCCACCTTGCGCGGCCTGCGCCGCGTGCAGATGGCGCTCGGGCGCTACACGTCGGTGCCGCCGCTGCTGGACGCGGAGGTCCGCACCACGCGCGATCCTGCGCGCCGCGCCCTGCTCTTCTACGAGAAGGGCTGCCTGCTGCGCGACTACCTGGAGGATCACCGCGGCGCGCGCGCAGCCTTCGCCGCCGCCATCGAGCTGGATCCCAGCAACCTCAGCTTGCTCAAGGCGGGGCGCCTGGCAGAGCTGCACGCCAGCGGCTGGAGCCAGCTGGACAAGGTGTACGAGCTGACCGCGACGGCGCTGGCCAACGACACGCGGCTGCGCGCCGCCGTGCTGGTGGAGCGCGCGCGCCTGGTCGCCGGCAAGGTGAAGGACCTGCCGCTGGCCACGGCGCTGTACGAAGCGGCGCTCAAGGTCGACTCCGAGGTGCCGCGCGCCATCCGCGAGCTCAAGCGGCTCTTGTACGGGCAGAAGCGCTGGCTCGATCTGATCAACCTGCTGAGCTCGGACGCGGCCCGCACGGAGGATCGCGAGTCGCAGTCGTTGATGCTGTACCAGGCGGCGCGCCTGCAGAGCGATCGCCTGGGCAACGTGGATGCCGCCATCCCGCTCCTGGAGCGCGCGCACGCGGCCGCGCCGGACGACACCATCATCCTCGACGAGCTGGCGCGGCACTACGAGCTGGCGGGTCACTGGGAGTCGCTGGCCAGCGCGCTGGAGCGGCTGGTGGCCAAGGTGGCGTCGCCGAGCGAGCGCTTGCACGGCCTGCACCGGCTGGGGCTGATCTATGGCGAGCGGCTGGGCAACGAGGAGTTTGCGATCGCGCGCCACCGCGCGGCGCTCACCATCGATCCGGCGTACTCCCCGGCGATTCAGGCGCTCGACCTGCTGTATCGCCGCAGCGAGGCCTGGGAGGAGCTGATCCAGGTTTACCTGGGTGAGGCCAGCGTGGCCACCAGTGCGGCGCGCCAGGCGGATGCGCTGCTGAAGGTGGCAGAGCTGGCGGAAGAGCGCCTGCACGATCCAGGGCTGGCCGTGCGTCACTACCAGGCCGTGCTCACCATCGCGCCCGACTCCAGCGTGGCCTTCAAGGCGCTGGTGCGCCTGTTCTGCGACGCCAAGGAGTACTCGCGCATGGCCGAGCTGTACCGGCGCGAGATCGAGCGGGTCAGCGACAGCGAGAGCAAGCGCACGTACCTGTTCAAGCTGGGCCGCCTGGAGGAGGATGACCTGGGCGTGCCTGCGCACGCCGTGTCCACCTACCGCCGCATCCTCGACCTGGAGCCGCACAACCTGGAGGCGCTGCACGCGCTGCAGCGCTCGGCGGAGCGCGCCGGGCTGTGGACGGATCTGGCGGCGGGGCTGGAGACGGAGGCCAGCATCACGCGCGACCCGGTGGCGCTGCTCGGGCTGTGGCACCGCATCGGTGAGGTGTACGAGCGCAAGATCCTGGACCCGGTGGCGGCGCAGACCTGGTACCGCAAGGTGCTGGAGCGCGACGATTGTCACGTGCCCACCCAGCGCAGCCTGGCGCGCATGTACAGCGCGCTCGGGCGCTGGGACGAGCTCATCGAGGTGTACAAGCTCGAGCTCAAGGTGCTGCCCAAGCCACAGGCCAAGGCCGCGCTGCTGTATCGCATGGGCCAGCTGTGCGAGGGGGCGCTGGGCAACGAGATCGAGGCCATCAACAACTACCGCAGGGCCATCCAGTTCGACGGCACGCACCTGCCGTCGCTGCGCGCGCTGCAGCAGCTGCTCACCCGCCGTGGCGACTGGAAGGAGCTGGTGCGCCTCGTGCAGATGGAAGTGGGCGCGCTGGAGTCGCCCGAGGCGCAGGCGCGCGCCAAGTACCGCGTGGGCGAGATCTACGAGAACCGGCTGGGCGCCGCCGATCTGGCGCTGGCCGCGTACGAGGAGGCGCTCAACCTCAGCCCCGCGTTCTTGCCGGCGCTGGAGGCGCGCACGCGCTTGCTGGAGCTGTCGTCCGATCACGAGCGGCTGGCGAACGAGCTGGCGCGCGAGGCCGAGGCGGCCAAGGGCCTGCGCCCCAAGCTGGACGCGCTGCTGGGCCGCGCGCAGGTCTTGCTCGACGACATGAAGTCGCCGGGGCAGGCGGCACAGGTGTACGAGAGCGTGCTGGAGCGCGACGGCGATCAGATCGGCGCGCTGCTGGCGCTGGAGCAGATCTACGCCGGGCTCGGCAAGTTCCAGGAGCTGGCCCGCGTCTACGCGCTGCAGGCAGAGTCCTTCACCCATGCGGGCGGGCGGGTAGCCGCGCTGCGCGAGCTGGGCCGCGTGCAGGAGACCCACCGGCTCGTGGAAGGGCCGGAGGTGGCCAAGACGTACCTCAACATCGTGCGGCTGGCGCCCACCGACTCCGAGGTGCTCACCACGCTCGAGCGCCTCGCGATCGCGCAGCAAGACTGGCATCTGGTGACGCAAGTCGATGGCCAGCTGGCGCAGTGCAGTGAAGACGCCAACGTGATCGCCGCGCACCAGACCCGTCTGGCGGAGGCGCTCGAGGCCGGGGCCGAGCCGGCGGCGCTCGACACCTATCGTCTGGCGCTCACGCAAGATCCGGACAGCATCGCCTCCTCCCGCGGCCTGGGCCGCCTCGCACGCCGCACCGGCGATCCGGATCTGCTGGCGGAGTCTGCAGAGTACGAGGCCCGCGTGGGCCAGAACCCGGAGGGCGCGGCGGAGCTCCTGGTGCTGGCCTCTGCCAAGCGCCCCGACAGCGCGTCGGCCGCGCGCGATCTGGCGCGCGCCCTCGAGATCCACCCTGATCACGCGGCGGCCGCCAACAGCCTGGTCACGCTGCTCAGCGCCGACGGCCTGTTCGAGCAGCTGATCCAGATCTTGACCCACGCTGCGCAGAACGCGCTCTTGCCCGAGCGCCGCGCCGAGCTGCGCATCGAGATCGCCAAGATCCAGGTGCAGGAGCTGCACGATCCGGGGGCTGCCATCGCCTCCGCGCAGCGCGCGGTCAAGGAGCGGCCCAACTATCCGCGCGGCTTGCTCACCCTGGCCAACCTGTATTCGGGCGTGCGCCAGTGGCGTGAGGCGGTGCGCTGGCTGCGCCAGGCGCTGGAGGCCAGCCCGCCCCCCGCGCTGGCTACCTGGGCGCGCCTGGAGCTAGCGCGCATCCTGACCGATAACCTGGGTGAAGCGCAGAACGCGATCGAGCTGTTGCAGGCGGTGATCGCGCAGGACAGCCACAATCGCGAGGCGCTCACCGCGCTGGTGCACGCGGAGATCGTGCTGGGGCACCTGGACAAGGCTGCCAGCGCGGCGGCCACCCTGGTCGATGCGGCGGAGACGGACGAGCAACGCTCCGAGGCGCACCTGCAGGTGGCCAAGCTCGAGGCACGCCGCGGCGACACCGACGCCGCGCTCGGCGCCTTCCAGCAAGCGGTAGCGCTCTCGGGTCTGCAGGGCACCGCCGCCAGCGAGCTCAAGAGCTTCCTGATGGGTATCGAGGCGGAGAAGGGCCGCGCGCCCTGGGATCTGTACTCTGCGGCGCTGACCGAGTTCATCGGCTCGCAGAGCATCGGCGCGCCCGGCATGGGCCCGGTGCACCTGGAGCTGGCGCGGGTGCTCGGTGATCAGATCGGCGACGCCAACAGCGCGCTCAACGTGCTGCGCCAGGGCATCGCCGCCACCGAGGACAACGATCTGCTGCGCCTGGAGATGGCCCAGCGCCTGCGCATCGCGGGCCAGCACGAGCGCGCGGCGGGCGAATACCTGCTGCTCTTGGGCCAGATGCCGCTGCAGCCCGTGTACTGGCGCGAGCTCTCGCAGGCCTACAAGGAGCTCAACCGCGACGAGCAGAGCCGCCTCGCGCTGGGCCCGCTGATCGCGCTCAACCAGGCGAGCCAGCTGGAGCAGGCGACGTACGGCATGCGGCCGCCGCGGCCCGAGTCGGCAGGGGCGGGCTCGTTCGAGAAGACGGCCTTCCGCGCGGTGGAGGCGCACTCGCCCGACGATCTGCCGACCACGGAGCTCCTGGCCGCGCTGAGCGTGGCCGCGCACAAGCTGTATCCGGCCGACCTCACCCCGTACGGCGTGAGCGGCAAGGACAAGATCAGCGCGCGCTCCGGCCACCCGCTGCGCAATTTTGCCGAGCGGGTCGCGGCGGTGTTCGGCATCGAGGAGTTCGATCTCTACGTGCACCGTGCGCCGCGGCGCAGGGTGGACATCGAGCTCACGGAGACGCCCTCGGTGATGGTGCCCCGGCAGGTGGCGTCGGTCAGCGAGAGCCTGCGCGTGTTCCTGTTTGCTCGGGTGTTCGCCAGCATCGCGCGCAAGACGTTCGCCGCGGAGAAGCTCAGCGCCAAGCAGCTGCGGCACTTGCTGGCGGGTGCCATCCGCAACGTGGAGGCCAACCACAAGGTGGACTTCATGAGCGCGGATGAGCTGGAGGCCGAGAGCAAGCGTCTGGGCAAGGCGTTGCCGTGGCGCGGGCGCAAGCCGCTGGAGGAGGCGGTGCGCGCTTACCTGGCGGGCACGCAGTCGCCGCTGGTGGACTGGAAATTCCGCGAGCGGGTGACGGCCGTGCGTGCGGCGGCGTTGCTCTCGGACGACATGGCGGGCGCCACCGCGCTGCTGATGCAGGTGCAGATGGATCTGAGCGTGGATGAGACGGCGGAGCCGCCGAGCGAGGAGCTCCTGGCTTCGGTGCTCGGCTTTGCGGTCTCGGATACGGCGATGCAGCTGCGGCGGAAGCTCAACCTGGTGTTGAAGTGAGCTGAGCGCGAGTGCCCGCGTGCGGCCGCTCGAGGGCGGAGCGGTCGGCAGGGCTTCGCTCGCGCGGGCTGCCGCGGTAGGTTGCCCGCCGTGCGCTGGCTTTTCTTGGCGATTGTTTGTGCTCTGTGGGCGTGTGTCAGGCCGGCACCCACTCCGCTGGTCACCCCGCCTCCGAGCTACGCGGGCCCCATCATCGACACCCACTTTCACCTGGAGCCCGGGTACGGCGGCCCCAGCTTGCAGGAGACCCTCCGTGGTCTCGACGAAATCCGCGCGCGCGGTGGCGTCGCCACGGCCGGCCTGATCGTCATCGCGCAGCAGGGGGACCTGGAGTTCACGCGCTCCGAAAACGACCGCGCCGTGGAGCTGGCGCGCGCCTCTGGCGGCCGCTTCTTCGCGTTTGGCTCGGTTCACCCCATGGATGGCGACGCCGCGCTGGCAGAGCTGGAGCGGATCGCTGCCCTCGGCGTGCGAGGGCTGAAGCTGCACCCGAACACGCAACAGTTCGATGTGGCGGCGCCAGAGGTGGAGCGGGTGGTGCAACGCGCAGCGGAGCTCGGGCTCGCCATCCTGTTCGATGCGTATTCACCGTTCGACCCGGGCCAGACCGGCAAGCTGGTGAAGCTTGCACTGGCTCACCCCAGCGCACGCTTCATCCTCGCGCACATGGGTGGACCGCGCTTCTTCGACATGGCGGTGTTTGGCCTGCTGAATGCGCATCCCAAGGCCTTCCAGCGAAATGTCTGGCTCGAGCTGTCGGCGGTGAGCCACATGGTAGCCGGCTCCCCGTCGTTGACGGAGCAGCTGCGTCACACCTGTCGCTTCGTCGGGGTAGACCGGGTTTTGTTCGGCTCGGACTACCCCGCGCTCACGCCGGAGCAGGCGGTGGCCGACGTGCATGCGCTCGGCTTCGATGCGAGCGAGGAGCGCCTGATTTTTCACGACAACGCCGCGGCGCTCTTCGGACTGCCGAGCTCGCCGCCGAACCCGAGCTCGCCGTTGATGCGCGAGTCCGCGGCCGGCCATGCTCGTTGACGCTCCGCCCTCCGAGTGGTGGTGCTGAGCGAGGCGATCAGCACGAAGTAGGTGGTGGACTTGGAAACGATTCCAGACGCTGGAAGCTGTGTCTGTTCGGAGCAATTGGGGGAATCGCGAAGAACCGCGGGCGCAAGTCGACAGGTCGCCGGGGGTCAGCCCGGGACGGCACACCGCATCTCGGATTGCGTCAGAGCGCGTCCTGGTTTGGGTCCGAGCTGCCGGCAGGTTTCAGGAGCTTCTTGAGATCCGTTGCAAGCGTCCCGTAGACTGGCCGCGGCGGAGTTGCGGCTGCCATGGTCGCTGCTACTCCGTCGAGATCCGAGAGTTGCACGGCTGTTGCACCGTGAGCGGCTCTGCGCGGTGCGGCGCAGGTCGATCGACGTGTGTGTCGGGCTGCGGCTCACCCAGCGCCGGAGCGGGCCCTTTGCCAGCTGGTGAAGAGGCCAGAAGAGGTCAGTATGAAGCTATCTTCTCAGCGAACTTGCCAGCTCGAGACCCTTTTGATCCTGCTCGCCAGCGGGATTGCCGCGTGCAGCGACGCGCCTTCCGATACCAGCACGGGCGATCCTCCTGCGTTTGGCCTGCTTCCGTCGGAGCCCTCCAGCCCCGGAATGGAAGGGATGGAGATGGATCAGGTGGAGATGGAGCCGCCACCCGCAGAGACGCCGGCAGAGCCCAGCAACGAGGGCGGCGTGGGCGGCGACATCGCGCTCGATCCCTCCAGCGAACCGGGCGAGGAACCCGAGGTCATGCAGCCCCCTGTCATGGAGCCCGAGGTCCCGGTGTTCAGCGGCCCTCCGCCGAAGTTTGTGGGCAACATCACCACCGGCAACTCGGTGGACACCAACGGTCTGACCTTCTCCGACTACTGGGATCAGATCACCCCGGAGAACGCGGGGAAATGGGGGTCCGTGCAGCGACAGGCAGGCGCGGACTTCAACTGGGGCCCGCTCGACGCGATCTACGACTACGCCGAGCAGAAGGGCATCCTGTTCAAGCAACACACCTTCGTGTGGGGCTCGCAGCAGCCCACGGGCACCCTGAGCCAGGCGGATGTGCAGACCTGGATTCGAGAGTTCTGCGCGCGCTATCCGCTCACCCGATTGATCGACGTGGTCAACGAGCCACCGCCCCATACGGAGCCGAGCTACGCCAACGCCATCGGCGGTGGGACCAACGGCGACTGGCGCTGGGTCGCCAATGCCTTCACCTGGGCGCGCGAGTCCTGTCCGGGCGCCACCTTGATCCTGAACGACTACAACAACATCGAGATCGGCAACCAGAACCAGCACTTCATCGACATCGTGAAGGCTGTCCAGGCGCTGGGCGCTCCTGTCGACGCCGTCGGCGCCCAGGCGCACGGGTTGAGCGGAGCAAACTCGCCCGCCAACATGATCGCGCTGCTCACGAAGCTGCACGACGACACGGGGCTGCCCGTGTACATCACCGAATACGACATCAACCAGAACGACGACGCGGTGCAGCTGAACCGATTCCAGCAGCAGGTCTCGTTCTTTCTGGACACCGAGTGGATCCACGGGGTCACGATCTGGGGCTGGATTTTCGGCAGGACCTGGGTGGCGAGCAGCGGCTTGATCCGAGACGGAGCGCCCCGTCCGGCGATGGTCTGGCTGATGGAAGAGCTGGGGCGACCCGTGCCGCAGTGAGGAAGCCGCAGTGAGAAAGATGTGCTGCGGCGCCCGGCGAGCCAGCGGATGGTGAGCTGGAGACGGAGCACATTGGTGTCTGCGGCAGTGCTGGCCGCGGCGGCGCTGGCTGTCGCGGCCGCGGTGTCCTGGGCGGGGGTGAGCCTGTTCGCAGAGGCAGCTCCGCGGGCGGCGCAGCCCAGTGCACCCCCTCCTGCCGTGAAGGAGGAGCCGGCGCAGGCGCGGGTGAGCACGTTGCACGAGCAAGCGACCTCCGCGTACCACGCACGCCTCTTCGTCGATGACGAAGGGGTGGTGCTCATCACGCAGACGGGCTTCACGACCCTGCGAGCGGGAGGCACCCCGGAAGAGCATGCCGTGGCGCTGGGCCCGGTTGCTGCTCGGCAAGGCGGCAGCGTCGTGTTCTGGAGCGCCGGAAAACTGCGCTCGCTGTCGCTCGCCGGCGATGGTGAGCAGGTCCTGGCGACCGTCCCGCGCGCGCCGCAGCAGTTGCTCGCCTCCGGCCGCCACGTGGCCTGGATCCAGACGGAGCCGCAGAACGGCAGCTCCATTCAGACGCTCTCGGAGGGCCAGGTGCGCGTGCTGCACGCCTCCGAGGCGAGCATCTCCGCCTCCATTTTGCATGGCGCTGCCGTGTACTGGGTGTCGGGCAGCGGGGATGGATCATGGGCCATCGGCCGTGTCGGCCTGGACGGGCAGCGGCCAGCATTCACCCGACCGCGGCGTGGGCGGCTACCGGCGATGCTCGCCGCCGGGCGCGACGGCCTGTACTTCTACGAGGGGCTGCAGCGGGGCGTGCGCCGCCTGTCCTTCGACCTGGAGCAAGAGACGACCGTGCTGACGCAGGCGGTCTGCTCCCCGATTGCAGTGTCGAACCGGGTCGTATGCGCGCAGGTCGGAGGCGTGTTCGACTTTCCGGTCTCCGCCAGGGCCCCGCGGCTGCTGGCCACGGAGCGAGCGGGCCCGATCACGGCGCTGGCCGTCACGGACGAGCGCGCGTACTGGGTGGCGGAGAGCGGTGACGCGCGGTTGGTCCTGCGCAGCGTCGCGCTGCCGCCCTGACCCGAGCGGAAGCAGCGCTGGAGCGAGCCTGCGATTGAGCGCCACTGAGGTCTAGGCTCACGCATCGAGCTCGGGGTAGTGGCGAAAGATGCCCTGCTGGTTGAAGGGCAAGCGCCGTTCGGAGCTCAGGTAGGCGCGGATGAGGGGGCGAGCCGCGACTCGATCGTGCAGCGCCACCAGCGCCGGGTGCTTGCGCTCGAGCTTGCGCATCACCCGGGGAAAGGCGTAGCGCAGGCCCTCGATCATCTGAAAGAGCGACAGGTCGACGTAGCTGATGCGCTTGCCCGTGCGTGCGCTGGCCTCGAAGTAGCCCAGGAACTTGGGCAACCGCTCGCGGAGGAAGAGCCCCGCGCGGCGCTTCGCCTCGCGCTTCTGCTCCTCGTAATAGAGGCTGCTCGCGATCGGATGATGCGTGTCGTGCACCTCCACCAGCCAGTCGGCAATGGTGAGCTGAGCCTGGCTCAGCCTGGCTCGCGCTGCCTCCTGGGCAGGGGCAAGATTGATGCGTGGAGCGAGCCAGTGCAGGATGGTTGGGGTCTGCGCCAGCACGAGCCGACCGGCGCGCAGCAGGGGAGGGGCGAAGCCGAGCCGCTCATTCAACAAGGCCTGCATCCGCTGCATGCCGCCGGGCTGGCGCGCCACATCCACGTAGGGGGCGCCTGCGTCCTCCAGCGCCAGGCGCACGAACTCTCCACGACCCTGGATCTCAGGCCAGTAGAACAGCTCGAGCTTCATGCCAGCAGCCTCCGGGAAGGGAGTAGCGCGGGAGCGTGCCCCGACAAGTGCCGATGCCCCGGGCGTCGCGAATACGGACGCCAGGCGTTCGCGGGAGCGGCTCCGGCGGGCCTGCAGAGACGCGCGGTGCTGAGCAGCCAGGAATGACCTCGGCCGAGAAATCTCTCCGGGCTCGTCACGGAATGCCTGCGCCCCGGCCATGGTACAGTGGAGCCTGCGAGCAGACCGCTGTGACCACGAAGCCAGCCGGGCGTACCACCGTGAAACGGAGAGCAGCGCTGGCGCTAGCAGTGCTGGGCCTGGCTCTCGCCGCCAGGTCTTCCCGGCACGGAGCATACGGAGCGCTGCAAGGCTGGAGCGCCGAGCGTCCGCGCATTTCCGCCGAGGTGCGGCGGAGCGCATTGCCGGGCGCGGGGGCGTTCGAGCCGTCGTTCGTCCGCTCCATCGAGGTTACTCGGCCGCGCGCCATCGAGCTGACCGTGGAGGTGCCGCCGCCTGGCCAGCTGCCGCGGGAACAGCAGGATCCGCCGCCGGCCTGCGACGCTCCGCCGCGCGCGCTGCTGCGAGCGGGCTGCCCCGGTGCGCCGCCGGAGGTGGGGCCCTGCCCGACGGAAGGTCAGGAGTGCCGGTACCCGATGGCAGACTCGTGCACGGCCGAATACGAGTGTTTGTTTGGTTTGTGGAGCCCGGTCGGTGTCGTGTGCCCGGATGGCGAGCCCGGGCGGCTGCTATCCGGCTCGGGCCAGTGTGAGGCGAGCACCCCGGTGGCGGACGCGCCGTGCGCGGACGAGGGGGTCTCTTGCGGGCACCAGCCGTGTGGCATCGGGGACTTTACGCGGGTGATCGCCGAGTGTCGCTGCGGTCGCTGGTACCAGCGACCGCAGCAATGCCCACTGACGAGATGAGCCGATGCTGAAGCCACCCAGTCGACCCACGGCCGCTCTTCGTCGTGACCTGCACCGCTGGTCCGCCGTACTGGCCCTGGCGAGCGCGTGCGCTGGTGGTCGTACGGCAGAGCAGTCGTCCGGCACGTCCACGTCGGTCGAGCCTGCGTCGAGCAATTCATCGCCGCAGCCGCCGCTCACGAGCGAGCCCGCGCCTGGAGCCGAGCCCGAGTCGCACACCCTGAGCTGGGCGTTGCCCGCGAGCGGCAGCCCGGTGGCGTTGAGCTTGACGCTGGCGCTGGATACGGGCGGTGGCGAGGTCCACGTCAACGC
The DNA here is from genome assembly GCA_025937895.1 of Polyangiaceae bacterium. Taxonomy (GTDB): domain Bacteria; phylum Myxococcota_A; class Polyangia; order Polyangiales; family Polyangiaceae; genus SZUA-265. The sequence continues at coordinate 40,156 of JAICQL010000018.1, forward strand.
TGCGGGCGAGTTGCTCGTCAGCGGGCCCAGGGCGGTGGGCTCCGGTGCCGAGCAATATGTGGCCGCGCTCGCCCGGCGGGATGCGGCTGGCAATGAGCTGTGGGCACGAGCTTACACGCAGGATGCGCGGCTCTTCTCCGTGCTGGAGGACGATGGCAGCATAGTGGCGGCGGGCTACTTCACTGGCAGCCTGGACCTGGCCGGCGCCGAGCTCGGCAGCTTTCGCAATCCGACCTCGGCCTCCGGCAGCGCAGTGAGCGGGACGTCGCGGCGTGGCCAGCTCTCTCGAGACATCAGCGTCTTTCGCCTGAGCCCGGAGGGCAACGTGGCCTGGGCGCGTCGCTTCGGCGATGCGGGTGATCAAGGCGCCCTGGCCATCCAGCGCGGTGCAGCGGGCGAGCTGATCGTGGCCGGCGCCTTCGAGGGGCAACTGGTGATGGATGACCTGACGGTCACGAGCAACGGCGGAGGCAGCTGGGCCGACACGTTCATCGCGCGCTTCGACGAGCACGGCAACGCGCTGTCGCTGTGGCGCGAAGCTCCCTTGCACGTCGATGCGCTCGCGGTTGCGCCAGACGGCTCCCTCTGGATCGCCGGGCGGGAGAATGACCTCAGCGCCAACCGGCTCTGGAAGCTGGGCGCCGAGGGCGAGCGGCAGCTCACCGTGCACGTCGACGACGAGAGCACCGCCTACGCGGGGGGCCTGGCGCTGGGCCCTGACGGTGCCCTCTACGTCATCTACAACGGCACCGGTTTCCTTCCGCTCTTCGGGCGCGACATCGCCGGCGGCAGCGCACTCGTGCGGCTCTCGTCAGCGGGCCACATCGACTGGCTGCAGGCGCTGAGCGCCGACTTCACGTATGCGAGCCTGGCGCTGAGCGCGGCGGGCGATGTTGCCGTGGCCGGATCGTTCACAGGTAGCCTCGATCTCGGCGGCGGGCCACTCGTGAGCAGCGGTAGCCTGGATCCTTTTGTCGCCAGCTTCTCCGCGCGGGGCGAGCTGCGCTACAGCCTGCGCCTGGGCGGCGCCGGTGTGGACGGTGGAGGGCCGATCAGCGCGCGGCCTGGCGGTGGCTGGCTGCTTCCGTTCTATCTCGAGCTGCCCACGACCCTGGGCGAGCAGCAGGTCACCGCTGGCGAGCATTTGCTCTGGGTGGACGAGCACTGAGCTCGCGGACCCACCACATCAGTCGCCGCCGGTCCCACACTGCCCTCCAGGTGGCTGCGTTCGGGCCTCGTGCCAGGCGCAGGCCGAGGAGCTTGCTGGGTGAGTCGGCGAGTTGAAGGTGGAGGTCGTGCTGCCGTTCCGAAGCTCAGGTGGGGCTAGCTAGCGGAACAGGCAGGCGCTCGTGGACGGCCTTCGCGCTGACGGCGGCCTGCGCCGGCGCCGCTCTTCTCGGCTGCGCAGAGTCGCCGCGCAGCCACGGGCCCGCCGTGGGTGTCATCCTGGACTACACCGGCAGCGAGGCGAGCGGGTTCAATGAGGAACAGGCGTTCCTGCTGGCTGCCGAGCTGATGGACAGGGCACGAGCCGACGAGCCTCCGTTTCGGCTCGTGTTCAAGGATGCGCACAACAGCCCCGAGCGCGCCCGGCGCGCGGCGCAGGAGATGATCGAAGAAGACGTCGACGTCGTCATCGGTCCTGCCACGGATGTGCTCGTTCCCGTGATCAAGGAGGTCCTGGAGGGGACCGACATCGTGCTGGTCTCCGCCAACCCCACCATCGGCGAACTGGAGAGCGACTCGCAGCCGTGGTTCCGCATGTCGCCCGGCAACCTGACGGGCTCGACGACGCCAGAGCTCATTGGCGAGCACATGGCGGCCGAGTTCGTGCATCGCGGCCTGCGCCGGGCGCTGATCGTCAGCGATGCCGACGTGTACAACGTGGACCTGGCGAGAGGCTTCAAGACTGCGCTCGCCGGTCGCGGCGGCGAGGTCGTGGCGGAGCTATCGGCCGAGCAAGCACAGTCGCAGAAGCTGATCGCGGCCTTGAGCCAGCAGCAAGCAGACGCCGTGGTCGCCGCCGTCCAGTTGCTGCCGGCGGCTCGCCTGATCGCGGATGCGTACACGAGCACCCCCGCCCGGCCGCGGTGGCTGCTCACCCCTCGGCTCAAGTCCGAGGTGTTGCTCTTGAACACGCCACTCGGAGCGCTCGAGGGCGCCTTCGGTGTGTCGCGCCGCATCCCTGCGCGCAGCGCCAGCTGCACCAGCGCCTTGCCCGAGGGCTGCTTCACGAGCGCCTTTCGCAAGGCCTGGGGAGGCGAGCCGTTCGAGAACGCTTACTTCATGTATGACGCCGCCGCGGTGACGTTCATCGCCGCCGACCGGGTGTGGCGAGCCAACGGCGGGAGCATGGATCGCGCCCAGCTCGCCCAGGCCATCTTTGCCACCGCGGCGCGAGGCGGCGTTCTGATCGGCTGGAACGATTTTTCCGGCGCGGTCGAGGCGGCGCGTGCGGGGGCTGGAGTGCAGTACTCCGGCCTCACCGGGGCGATTGTGTTCACGCCGTCCGGCGTGCGCGTGGGGGGCGAGACGGTGCCGTTCGAAGTGAGCCACGGCGTGTTCGTGGACGGCAATTGAAAGTGACTGGACGAAAGTGAGACAGCTCGTGAAGAATACTTGTTGCGTTGCACTGTTGGCGGGCGTGGCCCTGGGCTGCTCGGCGGACCCGGAGGGCTCGAACGAGCCCGCGCAGAAGCAGGGGGTCACGCTGCGCATCGCCAGCTATCTCGCCTCTCCAGACGAGCAGGCCGCGCTCCAGGCGGTCATCGACGCGCACCACGCCATCCATCCTGAGGTCCGGGTCGAGCTGAAGCCGCTCCAGCTCAGCCCGCCGCAGACCATCGCGCAGCTCACGGGTGCGGCTCCGATCGAGGGCGGCTGGGACCTGGCGATCCATACCCTGACGAGCGTGCCGGGTGTGCACGACGTCACCCTGGACCTGAACACGCTGCCCGCGCTCGCGCCCCTGAAGGCCAACTACCACCCGGCGGTCGCAGCCAGCATGGAAGCCACGGGCATCTGGGCCGGCATGCCCCTGGGCATCGCCGGCTTCAACATCGCCATCTCCAACCGTGACGCCCTGAACCGCCTCGGCGTCGCTGCGCCGCCGGACTCGCTCGCTCAGCTGCTGCAGCTGTGTGACCAGTACGTTGCGCTGGGCAAGGGCCCGGAGCTGCCCGTGCCGATCGGGGAGGCGAGTGACGAGTTCGGTCCGCTGGTGGTGATGGCCGCCTTTCTGCCCGGCAACGCCACCTTCGGCAGCTCCAGCAGCGAGACGGAGCTCGTTCAGGCGTGGCGCTCGTCGGTCGGCGCGCTGAAGACCTTCGCCGACAACGACTGCGTCCATCTCGTGGATGACCAGAACGCCAATGGCTCGCACCACGATGAGAACTTCGATCGCACCATCACCGGCAAGAATGCGCTGGGGGTGGGGCCCGTCTGGGGGCTGGGCTACTTCATCGCACAGGGCCAGGTGGAGCGCGGTCAGTTCGGCTTTGGCTCGCTCATCGGTGACGACGCGGGGTTCATCTACACGGTGGAGCTCGTGACCGCGAACAAGGACACGCCTCACGCGCAGGCCGTCGCCGACTTCCTCGCCGTGGTGGGCGACCCTGACGTGCAGGTGGACTACCTGCGCGCTCGCGGTGGCACGCCGGCCACGATTTTCAACAACCCCGCGCAGATGGCGGACCCGGATCTGGAGCTGGCCTACGCCGAGTTCCAGAGCGCCGATGCGCAGCATCGAGCCGGCGCATTCCCCGGGTTCATGCTGGATCTGCCCAAGGCGGTGGGCCCGCTGCGGGCTCTGATCACGGGGCAGGGCTCCCGGGACGAGGTGGTCGAAGCGTACCTGTGCACCATGACCCGGCATCCGGCCTTCGCACACTACGCCTCGGACCAGGCCTGCATCGACGCCGTCCGCGCCATTCCTTGAGCGGCTCATCGCGTACACGCGGGGCGTGCGTCCATCGGCGGAGAAGTTTGTCACTGCAGGGCGCTCTGCGCCGTAGCACTCTGGCACGACGGAGCGCAAAAGTACCGTAAGCAACCGTAACGGGCTTGGCCCGACCGTTGCACACGGTGAGGTCATGAACAGTCGCAATTCTCTGAGCTCCGTTGCCCGCAACGTCGTTTCGCCGCAGAGCGCTCTGGCTTTGCTGGGCTGGCTCGGCGTCGCCCGGCGCCGGCAGCGCAGCACACCCGTCGGATGGATCGTCGGGGGCCTGGCCGTCGCAGCCGGCGCCGCCTTGCTCTTCGGCACCCCGCGCGGGCGGACGCTGCGCTCGCGCTTCGGCAGCACCATCGGCAGCAAGCTGGGTGAGGTCATGGGCGGGGTGGCGGGTGCCCATCCGGTCAAGACCGCACAGCTGGCGGACAAGGTGAAGCGGACCTTCGCGTCCAGCAGCAGCTGAGCTCTTCGTCTCGAGGATGGTCGAGGTGGCAGCGGCGTGTGCGCCACGTACACGCCGCTCCTTTCGCGCTCCCAGCTCACTGCGCAGGTTCACCGCGGAGCCGTTAGCGCGTAGAAGGGCGCCATGCCCGAGCCACCCTCTCGCTCCCTGTCCACCACCGCGGGCGAGCTGCCGCTACACGAGTACCGCCTGTCGCTCGGCGGGCGAACGTGGTCGATCCTGCATACTGGCGCCATCCTGAGCCACGAGGATGAGGAGCGGTTCTTGCGCGGCGAGGATCAGCCGCGCTTGCCGTACGGCATCGCGCTCTGGCCCGCCGCGATCGCGCTTGCCCACGAGCTCGCGGCGCGTCCACTCCGGGGGGTGCGGGTGCTGGAGCTGGGTGCGGGCACGGGGTTGCCCGGCATCGTGGCGGCGGCGCTCGGCGCAAGCGTGGTGCAGACCGATCGCAATGCCGCGGCGCTGGCCGTCTGTCGCATGAACGCCGAGGGCAATGGCGTCGTGCTGGAGCAGCGAGCTGGCGACTGGACTGCGTGGCAGGACGCGGAGAAGTACGATTGCATCGTGGGCGCGGATATCCTGTATGCCGACAGCGTCCACCCGCAGCTCCGGCACATCTTTGCCCGCAACCTCGCGCCCGGCGGGCGCCTCTTGCTGTCCGATCCGTTCCGGAGTGAGAGCATCCAGCTGCTGGAGGCGATGGAGGCAGAGGGCTGGGGGGTGGCGTTCAGCAAATGGACGGTGGGCATCGCGCCGCCACCCCGTCCGATCGGCGTTTTCGAGCTGATTCGGCGCAGTTGAGGCCAGCGCCTTCTCTTATCGAGCACGGCTCGAGCTCCGTACGGCAGTGAAATGTCGAGGAGTCTGTCACTCGCCGCGCTGGCGAGCCTGGTGGCGCTACAGGGCGCCGTGAGCTGCGGTCCCGAGACGGCGGAGGGGAATGGCACCGGTGGAACGGGCGGCGCAGGAGCTGGCGGTGCGGCGGGCGCTCCAGACGGCAGCGCAGGAAGCAGCGGCGCCTCTGCAGGTGCAAGCGGGAGCGCCGCAGCAGCCGGTGCCGGCAGTGGCGCAGCGGGCGAGGGGGGCGCAGCGGGTGAGGGCGGCACGAGCAGCGGCGGCGCTGCGGGCAGCAGCGGCGAGGGCGGCGCGAACAGCGAGGGCGGCAACGGCGGAGAGCTACCCGACGCGGGCGATGCCTCGAGCGGCGACAGCGGCGATGGTGACAGCGGTATCCGTCGCGCGGGAGATGGCGAGCCCTGCCCCGGCGGCGATGAGTGTGAGCCGGGGCTCATCTGCGTGGGCTACGGCAATCCGCTGCCCAACGGGCAGAGCACGGCCTGCCGGCGCAGCTGCCTGCAGGCAGCGCCTCCGCCGGACTGCACGTGCTCGGGCGCGGGCTTCTGCGAGGAGAGCGCCGGGAGTGGCGGCACGGGTGGCACGGGTGGCAGCAGCCCCGATGGCGGGCTCGATTGCGGCCAGGTGATCGTCAACGCCGGCTGCGCCGACGCGGACGAGTCCACCACGGACTTTCAGAGCGGCGAGTTCCAGGGCTGCTTGCACTGGCGCGATCTGGGCGAAGGTCTGGGCTGGATCCACTACGAGACCTTCGGTGGCTTCTACTACGATCTGCAGACCTCGCTGGGCTGGGTCATCCGTACGAGTAGCGGCACGATGACCCTCGCGCAGGTGGAGGAGTTCTGCGCGAGCTTCAGCGTCGTGGGGCTGTCGGACTGGCGGGTGCCCACGATCGATGAAGCTCGCTCCCTGGCAGGCGGCTGTGCCCCGACGGCACCGGGTGGGAGCTGTCCACTCGACGGCGCGAGCTGTCTGGACGCAAACTGTGGCCTCGGTGCGGAGTGCACCTCGTGCCTGGCCAACGCCGGGCCCCATCAGCCAGGCAACGGCTACTGCCGCCCGGAGGTGCAGCTGTGCAGCCTCTTCCACACCACCTCGTCCTGCCCCGACTGCCCGACCCCCGGCACCTGGGGCTACAGCCCGCTCAATGGCAACTTCAGCTCCAGCGCCGTGGACCAGCTACGCTTCCCGACCTGCGTCATGGAGAACATTCCCAGGGCCGTGCCCTGCCGTAACTGACGCAGCGAGCGCCTGTCGTCGTCTGGTGCTCGCGCTCCTGCCTGGGAGGACGGAGCCCGCTCTGGTGAGCCGGTCGTGCGGGATGCCTCGAAGGAGCAGCGCGACCTGGGGGCGTACGCCCAGCGCACGTAGCTCTCGCAGGTCACCGGGCGCTGGCTCGCTCCCACCATGACCCGGCACTGCGGGCGGAGCAACAGCGGGCTGCGCTCCAGGACAGTGGCCGCATCCTGGCAGCGGTTGGCGGTGGCCAGCGCCGCGAACAGGAGCGCCAGGTTCCTGGGTGTGACTCCGGAGCGGCGCTGCGCGTGTCGCACTTGAGCGAGCGCCGCTCGTGTGTCGTTGCGTGCGAGCGCGGCTTCGGCGAGCAGCGCGGCCACGCCTGGATGATCGGGGTCCAGTTGCTCCGCCCGCGCCAGGGCTCGCTGGCGCTCGCTGGCGTGCTCGGCCGCCAGCGCCCCGAGCAGCCACGCCTCGGCCCGGTGTGGGTGCGCATTGATGGCGCGCTCCGCGATCTCTGCTCGCGCCTCGCGAGCGCGAGAGCCGAGCGAATGGAAGCGGACCCTCAGGGCCTCGAGCTCGTTGGGATCGAGCTCCAGGGCCGCCGCCATCTCGACCTTGCCGGCGGACTCACCGCTGGTGTTGGCGAGCAGTGCACGCGTGCCGTGGACCTCTGCCGGCGACAGCGCCCGCAGCACCGGCGTGAACACCGGCGGGGTGAAGCTCGTCCAGCGCGGCACCAGGCGCGCGCTGCGCAGATGGGCGCGCAGCTCGCGATCGAGCGCGGCCGCGGTCAGCCCGGGAAAGCTCTGCTGCCACGCCTGGCGCCAGGGCGTGAGCTGGGTGAGCGACTGCTGAAAGCGCGCGAAGCCCTGCGGCCGCTCGCTGCGCAGGTAGTGCACGAGCGCCCATGCTCCAAGATAGAAGGACGTCGCGTCCCGGGAGTCCACGGAGCGCGGCTGGCTCAGCGCAAACAGCTGGCTCGCGCTGGGGATGGACCTCACCGACCGGAGCCACTCGATCATTCCGGGAGAGAGACCACCGGTCACCACCTGATGGCCTGTGCGGTCGAGCTGTACGCTCTCCAGCTCCATGGCCAGGCCCTCCGCTAGCCACAGAGGCTGCACCGGCAAGAACCAGCGACTGAGGTCGTGCGCGAGCTCGTGCGCCGCCACTGCCGGCACGCCATCGAGCGAGCCGGCGGCGAACGCCAGCAAGCGCTCGAAGCCAGGCCGCGTGAACACGGCTCCCGCGGTGTTCCTGCCCGCATAGCGGCTGAGCTCCCGCTGGCGAGCAAACACCATGACCCGGGTGCGCCCGCGCGGAGCCTCTGCCCGGGGCCACATGGCCGCGAGCAGCGCCGCGCGCAGGTCTTCCAGCGCCTGTGCCATGGCCAGCGCGTGTGGCTCGGCCACATCCGTGGCGATGACGTAGTGGGGGGTGACGATCTCCAGCCAGCGCTCCGCGGCTGGAGGCCCCGCGGACAGGCTAGCCCGGCCGCAGCCAGCAGCCAGAGACACTGCAGCGCCGAGCACGGTGAGCAGCCAGAGTCTTCTGGGCATGCCTCAGACATGGCACAGCTCCGACCCTGCCGCAGGGAACTGCGCCGATTCGACTCGCAATGACCTCGAGCTCGTGACCTTTGCTGGCGGCACGGCTGCTGCTGGCACGGCTGCTGGTGGGACCAGCTGCCACTTCCACTGCTCGGCTCGGGTGCCGACGGCGCTGGACGGCGCTGCTACTCCAGCGCCACTACCAGCACGCTCCTCGGCGGTAGCTCCACCTGCAGCTGACCGCCGCTCCCGGTGAGCTCGACTGGCGTGGGGCGTATCTGGTTGGGAGCCGCGAACGTGTTGTGCGCATCCAGCGCGCTGCCGCTGAGCAGGCGGCCGCTGGCCTTTGCCAGAGAGCGGGCGGCGCTGACCTGCACCCGTTCGGCTTGGCTCGGGTGGGTGTTGATGAGGCCCAGATACAGCTTGCCATCTTTGCCGATGCCAGCCGTGGCGCTGACCTTCGGGATGCGCCGGTTGCCCACTCGGTAGTCGGGCACGTCGCGCAATTGAGCGCGGACGTGGCGAGCGCCCTGGAACGGGCGGTACATGTGGAAGGCGTGGTACGTGGGGGTGAGCAGCATGCTCTGGCCATCGGTGAGGATCATGGCCTGCAGCACGTTGACCATCTGCGCGATGTTGGTCATCCGCACCCGCTCCGCAAAGTCGTGGAACACGTGAAAGTTGAGCGCGGCGACCAGCGCGTCGCGCAGGCTGTTCTGCTGATACAGGTTGGCCTGGGAGGCGCCCTCCGCGGAGTCGTACCAGGTGCCCCACTCATCCACGAAGAAGCCGACCTTCTTCTTCGGATCTTTGGCGTCCAGTACACGCACGTTGCTCTCCAAGAAGCCGCGAATGCGCAGGGTCTGAAAGAACGCGGAGAACCACTCGCTCTCCGGAAAGCCGAGCGCGAAGCCCTTGCGCTCCCACGACCCGGTGGGGATCGTGTAGTAGTGATGGGCGATGCCGTCCATGCGCAAGGTCCAGCTCTCCTTGACGCTATCGATCAGCTGCTGGGTCCAGACCGTCTCTTCATTGTTGCCGCCGCTGGCGACGATGATGGGTCGATTGTCCGCGGGCGTCTTCACGAACGTGGCGAACTGGCGGTACACGTCGCTATAGTGCTGGGGGCTCATCGAGCCGCCGCAGCCCCAGGTCTCGTTGCCGATGCCCAGGTAGTGTACACGCCACGGCTTGGCGCGACCGTTCTTGCGGCGCAGGTTGGCCAGCGTGCTGTCCGAGGCGGAGGTCATGTATTCGATCCACTCCATCATCTCGCCCGGTGTGCCCGTGCCCACGTTGATGTTGACGTAGGCATCTGCGCCAAGCATCTCCACCAGCTCGAAGAACTCGTGCGTGCCGAAGGAGTTGTCCTCGACCACATCTCCCCAGTTCACGTTGATCGTCTTCTTGCGCTCGCTCCTGGGGCCGATGCCGTCGCGCCAGTGGTACTGGTCCGCGTAACAGCCCCCAGGCCAGCGCACGACGGGCACCTGCAGCTCCTTCAGCGCCTGCACCACGTCGTTGCGGAAGCCGCGCGTGTTCGGGATGCGCGAGCTCTCGCCCACCCACACGCCACCGTAGATGCCGCGCCCGAGGTGTTCGGCGAACTGCCCGTAGACGTTCTTGTGGATGGTTGGTCCGGGCTGGTCGTCTTGCAGGCGAAGCCGCGTATCGGCGTGTGCCTGGACGCTGAAGAACAGGGCAGCCAGGCTCAGGAACAATGAACGAGCGATCATGAAATCTCCGTGCGGGGGCGGTGGGCGGTGCGCCCGCGAGGGTAGTCAGTCTCGAAGCCGCGCGCCCAGAGATTGCTGGAGAGGCCGCGGTCCGAGCAGGAACGCGGTCATATCGAATCCGGGTCTGTAGAATTCGGATTTGCGTCACCAGCGGCAGCCGTGCAGGAGCGGCCCGCGCGGCGAGGTTGCTCGGCGCAACAGGCGCGGAGTACGTTGCCTCAATGACATGGGAGCAGCGCTGGCATCCTCTACGACGCGAGTGGGTCGTGGTGGCCGCGCACCGTCAAAATCGCCCGTGGAACACGGAGCCACTGCAGCGCGTCGTGCGCGCGCTGCCCGAATACGTGAGTGATTGCTATCTCTGCCCCGGCAACCAGCGGGTGAGCGGAGCGCGCAACGCCGACTATTCCGGTGTCTTCGTGTTCGACAATGACCATCCGTGCGTCAGCCCTGACGCCCCGCATGAGCTGGCGCCCCCTGGCGGCATCTATCAGAGTCGGCCCGCTCGCGGCGTCGCCCGCGTGGTCTGTTACACGCCGCGGCACGACCTCAGCCTGGCGGAGCTGGAGCTGTCGAGCGTGGTGAGCCTGCTGGAGACGTGGCAGGAGCAATATCGCGAGCTCGGCGCGCGCCCCGAGGTGAACCACGTGCTGGTGTTCGAGAATCGGGGTGAGGTGGTGGGCGTCTCGAACCCGCACCCACACTGTCAGATCTACGCCACCAACTTCGTGTTCAAGGGCATGGAGCTGGAGCTGGACGCGGAGCGCGACCATCGGCGCGAGACGGGTCGGGTGCTATTTCAGGACATCCTGGCTGCAGAGCGCGCCGATGGCCGGCGCTGGCTGGTGGAGAACGATGGTGCGGTGGCGTTCCTACCGTATTTTGCCCGCTACGCGTACGACGCCATCGTCGCGCCCAAAGCCACTTACCCGAGCATAGCCGAGCTCTCCCGCAAGGAGGTGCGAGAGCTGGCGGCGGTGCTGCTGGAGCTGCTCGTGCGCTTCGACAATCTGTGGGAAATGCCCTTTCCCTATGTGCTCGCCTTGCACCAGGCGCCGACGGATGGCGCAGACTACTCCTACCATCATTTTCACATCCAGATTCACCCGCCGCTGCGCAAGCCCAATCTGCTGAAGTACCTGGCAGGGCCAGAGGTAGGGGCAGGCGGCTTCATCAGTGATACCTCACCCGAGGACAAGGCTGCGGAGCTGCGCGCCGTGCCCGCGCTCCACTACCGGCAGCGCCGATGACAGAGCTGGAGACGCTGCTTTCCCTGCTGCGCGACGTGCAGCGCGCGATCCGAGATGCCGTGGTGCAGGCGTGCGAGCGGCAGCTGCCTGGGGAGCTGGCTGGTGTGGCCGACGACGGCCCCGGCGACACCATTTACCAGATAGACAAAGTGAGCGAGTCTCTCTTGCTGGAGAGGCTGGATGGCGCGGCAGGAGCGCTGGGCGGTGTGACCCTGGTGGCGGAAGGGCTGCCGGGGGGAGAGCTGGCGTTGCCGCGAGGCCGGCGAGCGCCCGGCAGGTGGCGCTTCATCATCGATCCCATCGATGGTACTCGCGGCATCATGTATCAGAAGCGCAGCGCCTGGGTGCTCGGCGCCGTCGCGCCCGAGCGCGGCACGCAGACCCGGCTCAGCGATATCGTGGTCGCGGCGCAGACGGAGATCCCCCTGCAGAAGCAGCACCTCTCGGATGAGCTGTGGGCGGTGCGCGGTGGCGGCGCGTCCCTGGAGCGCTTCCATCGCTTCAGCGGGGAGCGCTTCAAAGTGCCTTTTGGCCCCTCGCGCGCCACGAGCCTCAGGCACGGCTATGCCATGCTCAGCCGCTTCTTCCCCGGCGCGCGCGATGAGCTGGCCGCCATCGACGAGGAGCTGATGCTCGGTCTGCTCGGTGCCTCACCCCAGGGCAAGGCGCTGTGCTTCGAGGACCAGTACGCCTCCACCGGAGGCCAGCTGTATGAGCTGATGGTGGGACACGACCGCTTCAACGCAGACCTGCGGCCGCTGATGCACGAGCTGCTCCGCCAGCGGGGGCAGCCCGTCGGGCTGTGCTGCCACCCCTATGACATCTGCACGGCGTTGATCGCGGAAGAGGCCGGTGTGCGGCTCACCGATCCGTGGGGTCGAGCGCTGGACGCGCCGCTCGACGTGCACGCCGACGTCGGGTGGGTGGGCTACGCCAACGTGACCTTGCAGCAGCAGGTCGAGCCGCTCCTGCAGGCCGCGCTGGCGCGCAGGGGCCTCACTCCGGGCGCTGGCGCAGAGAGTGAGCCCCATGTCTGACCTGGACGCCGTGCTCGACCTGCTGGCGGGGTTGTCGCGCGCTCCGCAGCCGGAGCTCTCGCAGCTGTTCGACCTGGCCGCGCCCGTCGTGCTGGCGCGCGCTCCCGGGCGTCTGGACGTGATGGGCGGCTTCGCGGATTACTCCGGCTCGCTCACCCTGGAGCTGCCGATCCGTGAAGCAGCGTTCGTCGCCGTCCAGCGCCGCAGAGAGCCCTGGGTGACCATCGTGAGCTCTGCGCTGGGGGCCAGCGAATCGCCGCTGAGGTCCGCGCGCTTTCCCCTCGCGGAGCTGCGCGAGCACACCCGCAGCTACGCAGCCGCGCGTGCGTACCTGCAGCGCAGCGCGGGCGGTGCCTGGGCGGCGTACGTCGCCGGGGCTCTGGCAGCGCTGCAAGCCGAGCTGGGGGTCGAGCTAGACGGCGGTCTGAGCATGTTGGTCGCATCGAGCGTGCCCGAGGGCAAGGGGGTGAGCTCCTCCGCCGCGCTCGAGGTGGCAAGCCTGCGCGCGCTGGCGGGCCTGTTCGGGGTGGAGCTCGAGCCCGTGCCCTGCGCGCTGATCTGCCAGCGGGTGGAGAACCTGGTCGTGGGGGCGCCCTGCGGCGTGATGGATCAGATGACCGCGAGCTGCGGCAAGGAAGGGCAGCTGCTGCCCTTGCTCTGCCAGCCAGCACGGCTCGAGGAGTGCTTTCCGGTGCCCGCAGGGCTCGAGCTGTGGGGCATCGACTCGGGCATCCGGCACGCGGTGAGCGGGGCGGACTATGGTGAGGTGCGCGCTGCGGCCTTCATGGGCTATCGCTGGCTGGCCGAGGTGCGCGGGCTAGCCGTGAGCCCCACGGCGCAGGCTGGGCAGGTCTCGATCTCGGACCCGGAGTGGGGTGGCTACCTGGCCCGGGTACCGCGTGTGGTGTTCGATCGTGACTACAAGGAGCTTCTGCCGGAGCGGATCAGCGGGGCGGACTTTCTGAGCCGCTTTGGCGGCATCACCGACCCCATCACCCGTGTGCTGCCCGGGTCGAGCTATCGCGTCCGCGCCGCCACCGAGCACCCCGTATATGAGCACGAGCGAGCGAGCGAGTTCCGCGCCCTGCTCCAGCGCGAGGAGCTGGGCCCCTCCGCCGCGAGCGCGGACAGCAAGGCCGTGCTGGAGCGGCTGGGCGCGCTGATGTACGAGGCCCACGCCAGCTACTCCAGGTGCGGGCTTGGCTCCACAGGCACCGATCGCATCGTGGAGCTGGTCGCCGAGCTCGGTCCCGAGCGCGGCCTGTACGGCGCGAAGATCAGCGGCGGCGGCAGCGGCGGCACAGTGGTGGTGCTGGGCCAAGCCGGCGCGGCGGACGCGGTGCAGGCGGTGGCGCGCCGCTATGCCAGTGAGACGGGCCACGCTCCGCATGTGTTCTCGGGCTCCTCGCCGGGCGCCGCGGCGTTTGGCCTGCGGCGGCTACAGGCGGAGGCGGGTCGCTGGCGGCTGCTACACGCAATGGAAATGAAAGGGCGTTCGTGAAGAAGGTCATCGTCACCGGCGGAGCCGGCTACATCGGCTCTCACACCTGTGTCGCGCTGGTCGAGGCCGGTTACTCGCCGGTGGTCGTCGATAATTTCTGCGCCTCCGACCCCGGCGTCCTGGCTCGCGTGCGTGAGCTCACCGGTCGCGAGCTCTCGGTGCACCAGGTCGACTGCCGCGATCGTGCGGCGCTGGCTCGCGTGTTCGAGGCCGAAGCGCCGGTGCACGGGGTGATCCACTTCGCGGCGCACAAGTGCGTGGGGGTGTCCGTCCGGGAGCCGCGCGAGTACTACGACAACAACATCGGCTCTCTGCTGGCACTGCTCTGGGTGCTGGAGCGCTCGCCTGTGCCAGGGTTGGTGTTCTCCTCCTCGTGCACCGTGTACGGCCAGCCCGAGCAGCTGCCGGTCACCGAGGCCAGCCCGATCAAGCGAGCCGAGTCCCCGTACGGTCGCACCAAGCAGATCTGCGAGAGCCTGCTGCAGGACGTCGTGGCCTCGGGCAGCGCTCTGCGCGCAGTGACCCTGCGCTACTTCAATCCCATCGGCGCGCATCCGAGTGGCAGGCTGGGCGAGTTGCCGCTCGGCACACCGCAGACGCTCGTGCCGTACATCACGCAGACCGCGGCTGGCCTGCGCGATGAGCTGGTGGTGTTCGGTAACGACTACCCGACCCCGGACGGCACGTGCGTGAGAGACTACCTGCACGTCTGCGATCTTGCCTCCGCGCACGTGGCGGCGCTGGAGTGGCTGGAGCGACAGGCGGCTGGCGCGTTGCACGAGGTGTTCAACGTGGGCACCGGCAGGGGTGTCTCGGTGCTGGAGGCCATCCGGGCCTTCGAGGACGTGACCGGTGTGCGCGTGCGGCATCGCTTCGGGCCGCGGCGGTCCGGAGACGCTGCCGCCGTCTACGCCGGGGTGGAGAAGGCCCAGCGGGAGCTGGGCTGGCGGGCGTGCCTGGGCATTCGCGAAGCGATGCGGCACGCCTGGATCTGGCAACGAGGCCTGGGGAGTGAGCCTCGAGAAATCGGGAGAGCGAGATGAGGAATGCGATGTCGGGATGGGGCGTTCATCGAGTGGTCATGGGCGCGCTGGCGCTGCTGCTGGGATGCAGCGGGTGCAAGGCCGATCCAGCCACAGGCAGCGCCAGCCAGCAGCAAAACGTGCAGCCCGCCGCCAAGGCCGTCAAGCTCGCGTTCCTGACCAATAACGCGAGCGAGTTCTGGAAAATCGCCCAGGCCGGCGTGCGAACGTACGAGCGGGAGGCGAAGGTCCAGGTCGACGTGGTGTTGCCGGACGGCACCGTCGCCGACCAGAACGAGAAGCTCGAGGAGCTCGCGAGCCAGAGCTACGACGCCATCGCGGTGAGCGTGGTGGCGCCGGATGACCAGGTGAGCAAGCTGGACGGAGTGGCACGCAAGGCCAAGCTGGTCACCTTCGACTCCGACGCTCCGAAGTCGCAGCGCATGCTGTACATCGGCACCAATAACCACGAGGCGGGCAAGGCGCTCGGCGCCGAGATCGTGAAGCTGCTGCCGAAGGGCGGAGAAATGGCAGTGTTCGTGGGGACCTTCTCCGCCGACAACGCCGCGCAGCGGATGAAGGGCATCGAGGATGCCATCGCCGGTCACGGCATCGAGATCGTGGCCAGGCGCGAGGACCAGACCGACCACGCCAAGGCGCAGTCCAATGTCGAGGACATCATCAACGCGCACCCCGGCCTCGATCTGGTCGCTGGCCTGTGGTCGTACAACGGCCCTGCGATTGCGCTGGCCATCGAGCGCCTGGGCAAGAAGGATCAGATCAAGGCGGCCGTCTTCGACGAGGAAGAGGAGACCTTGCGCGGCATCGAGAGCGGCAGCATCGCCGTGACCGTGGTGCAGAAGCCCTTCCAGTTTGGCTATCTATCCAGCAAGTGGATGCACGAGCTCGTCACCCAGCCGGAGGCCACAGTGAAGAAGCTGCCGGACAGCCGCGCGATCGACACCGGCGTGGAGGTCATCACCCGCGCCAACGTGGCGGACTTCAAGGCCAAGCTGGCGGAGATGAAGGCGGTCCAGTGAGCGGCATCCGCGTGCTCCCGCGCCAGGCATGTGAATGAGCGCGCAGCCTGCTCCCTTGCTCGCGATGCGTGGCATCAGCAAGCGCTTCCCCGGGGTGGTGGCGCTGAGCGATGTCTCCTTGCAGCTGGAGAGTGGTCAAGTCCTGGCGCTGATGGGTGAAAATGGTGCTGGCAAGAGCACCTTGATGAAGGTGCTGGGCGGCGCGCTGCAGCCCGATGCCGGCGAGATCTGCATCGACGGGCAGCGGGTGGTGCTGTCGAGCGTGCGCAGCGCGCAACGTCTGGGTGTGGCGCTGGTGCACCAGGAGCTGATGCTGGCGCCGAACCTGGATCTGGCCGCCAACCTGTTCCTCGGCAACGAGCCGGGAGGGCGAGGCAGCCTGCGAGCGCTGCGGCGCGCGGAGATGCAGCAGCAAGCGCGCCTGCTCCTCGAGCGGATCGGCCTGGCGCTGCCGCCGAGCCGGCGCACTTCTACCTTGGCGATCGGGCAGCTGCAGCTGCTGGGCATTGCCAAGGCGCTGGCGCTGTCTGCGCGCATCATCATCCTGGATGAGCCGACATCATCGCTCACCTGGGGTGAGTCGCAACACCTGTTTCAGCTCGTTCGTCAGCTCGCAGCGCGAGGAGTGGGTATCATCTACATCTCGCATCGGCTGGAGGAGGTGTTGCAGCTCGCGGATCGTATCACCGTGCTGCGCGATGGCCGTCATGCCGGCGATCTCGAGCGCGCGGAGGCGACACAGGAGAGGGTGGTACGGCTGATGGTGGGCCGGGAGATGTCCGGGCAGTACTATCCACCCCGCCCGCCGCCCTCGCCGCGCGAGCCTCTGCTGGAGGTGAAGGAGCTGCTGGTGCCCGGCGCCCCGCGCGCGGTCTCCTTCGAGGTGCTGCGGGGCGAGATCCTGGGGTTCGCCGGGCTGATCGGCGCTGGCCGAACGGAGCTGATGGAGACACTGTTTGGCATCAGGCCGGCGCGCTCCGGCTCGATGAGCTTGAGTGGTCAGCCCTATGCGCCGCGCCGACCGAGCGACGCGATCGAAGCAGGTGTCTTCCTGGCGCCGGAGGATCGCAAGCGCCAGGGTCTGGTGCTCGGCATGTCCATCGCCGAGAACACCTCGCTGCCCGGCGTGCACCGCTATGCCCGTGGGGGCTGGCTCGATCGCCGCACGGAGCGCCAGGTGGCGCGGCAACAGCTCGAGCAGCTGCGCATCCGGAGCAGCGGCATCGAGCAGCGCGCGGGCAGCCTCTCCGGTGGCAACCAGCAGAAGGTGGTGCTCGGCAAGTGGCTGGCGTTGCAGCCCAAGGTGCTGATCTTGGACGAGCCGACTCGCGGGATCGACGTGGGGGCCAAGGCAGAGATCTACCGCCAGATGGTCGAGCTGGCAGCCCGCGGCGTGTCGCTGCTGCTGATCAGCTCGGATCTGGAAGAGGTGCTGGAGATGAGTGATCGAGTCGTCGTGATGCACGAGCGCGTGGTTCGCGCGGTGATCCCGCGCGAGCAGCTCAGTGCGGAGCGGGTCGCCACGTTGATGACGAGCGCTGCCCCTGCCGAGGCGTGCGCCGCTGGAGCGGCGCCATGAGGCGGGAGCTCGGTATGGCCACGGCGCTGCTCTGCCTGTGCCTCGGCCTGTGGGCGTCCAATCCGGACTTCCTCGGACAGTCCAACGTCGTCAACACGCTGCGGCAGATCTCGATGCTGGGCATCCTGGCGGTCGGCGTCGGCTTCGTCATCATCTCGGGTGGAGTCGACCTTTCGGTGGGCTCCATGGTGGGCCTCACCGGGGTCATCATTGCCAAGCTCGCCTCCACGCAGACGGGCGGGCTCGGTTACTCGCTGTGGCTGGCCATTCCCGTGGCGCTGGGCTGCGCGCTGCTGCTCGGCTGGCTGCAGGGGCTGCTGATCACGAGGCTGCAGCTGCAGCCCTTCATCGTCACCCTGGGCGGCATGCTGCTGTTTCGCGGCATCTCACAGACGATCGCCGGGGGTGGCACGATCAGCCTGGGCGGGTCACCGCTGCTGGGCCTGGCCGGTGGGGGCTTGTTCGGCTCCGACGAGGCGCCGTTCTTGCCGTACCCCTTGCTGATGTTTCTCGGGGTGATCGCGGTGGCCACGCTGGTGCTGCATTTCACCGTGCTCGGGCGTTATCTGTACGCGATCGGTGGCAATCGTGAGGCGGCCGAGTTCTCCGGCATCCCGGTGCGCAACATCGAGGCGAGCACGTACGTGATCTCCGCGGGGCTGGCCGGTGTCGCCGGCGTCGCGTACGCAGCCTACATCGGGCAGATGTCACAGCAGGTGGGCATCGCGTACGAGCTGTACGCGATCGCTGCCGCCGTGCTCGGCGGCTGCTCGCTGCGCGGCGGAGAGGGTACGGTGCTCGGGATCGTGATCGGCTCCGCCGTGATGCGCGTGATCGACAACGGCATCAACATGTTCCGCTATGCCTATGTGGACGAGGCGGGCGTGCCGCGCCTGTGGCGCCTGGACACGAACTGGACCTTCGTGATCATCGGCGCCGTCATCCTGGTGGCCGTGGCGCTCGATCAGATCGTGCACCTGCTGCAGAACCGGCGGTGCACCACCGCCCTGGAGACGGCGCGGCTGCAGGCGATCGCCACGCAGCAGCCGGACTGCTGAGGAGCAACACTCACCTGGCTGGTGGCGCAGGGCTCCACAGGCGAGCGCATCCACAGCAGAGACACAAAACGCGAAGACGGGCGCGCGTTCGTGCGCCATGTTTGACGGGTCCTGGTCTACCCGTATGGCAAACCAATATCCATTGCTCGTCTTGAAGGCTGCGCTCGTGGCGGCCGGGCTCTTGACCACCGCCGCCGAGGCGGGCGCCGTCGCGAGCGCCGAGCTGTATCAAAATCAGACGTACACCTACGGCCGCTTCGAGGCTCGGGTGCGATTTGCTGCCGGTGACGGCGTCATCAGCTCCTTCTTCATGTGGAAGCCGGGCTCGGAGGTGGCGGGCACGTTCTGGAACGAGCTGGATTTCGAGAAGCTCGGCGCCGACTGCCGGCTGCAGACCAACCCGCTCTACGGCTTGCCCGTGGCCGACCACTCGCGCATCGAGAGCGTCGAGGGCGAGCTGTGCGGCGAGTATCACACGTACACCTTCGAGTGGACGCCCAGCTACATCGCGTATCTGGTCGATGGGGTCGAGTTGCGGCGCGACGGTGAGGACGTGGCAGCCGCGTTCACCCAGAACGCTGCCGCTGGCATGCAGATTCATTTCAACATCTGGCCCGGCGACGCCACGTTCGGCGGCAACTTCGATCCGGCCATCTTGCCCGTGCAGCAGTTCATCGCCTGGGTGCAGTATTCGTCCTTCGCCAACGGCGAGTTCACCCTCGAGTGGCGTGAAGAGTTTGATGGCCCCACGGTGCCCAGCGGCTGGGCTACCGGCACCTGGCCGTCACCCAAGAGCCTGTCCACCCATCAGCCCGCGAACGTGACGTTCAGCTCCGGAGTCGCGGTGCTCTCGCTCACCGCGGATGATCTGACCGGCTTCACCGGAGCTCCGCCCGCCGATTCGGTGGGCGCTGACCCGGCGGGCTCGGGCGGGAGCGGCTCGGCTGCGGGCGGAGCGACGGGCTCTGCCGGCGCCCCGCCCACCACCCCGACCGGCGCTGACCCGGTGGGCTCGGGTGGAGTCGGCTCGAGCGCGGGGGGCGCCGCTGGCATGGCCGCCACGAGCCCCACGGGCGATGGCATACCTCCCGCGAGCGGTAATGGCTCGAGCACGGCTCCATCAGGCACGGAGCGGCGCGCCGCAAAGGATGGTTCCTGCCAGCTGTCGAGCTCGGCTGGGTACGGCAGGGGTGCGGGGTGGCTCATTTTGAGCTGGGTTGCGCTGTTCTCCATGCGCCGAGGGCGGCGGCTGGCTCGAAAGGGAGCGCACCGCGGCGAAGCATCTGCCACTGCTGGCTGACGGAACCGTGCTTCTCGCAGGCCTCGCGTGTGGCCTTCAGATAGAATGCGCGAGATCGGGCAGCAGCCGCTCGCTGGCCCGTCGCTGCCATGTCTTCCGTTGCCACCTCTTCGGTGCTGCTCGAGCTTCCCGGTCCGCGCGAGCTGCGCGGCGGCCTGTGGTACTCCACCCCGGCGTCGACCCGCTTCGGCCGGCACTACCATCACGAGCTCGAGCTGAATGTCCTGGTTGCGGGCGAGGCTAGCTACTGGTTTCCGCATCGCGAGCTGCGCATCGTCGCGCCAGCGGCCCTGTGGATTCCGCCGCTGCTCGAGCACGAGCTGATCGACATGTCACCCGAGCTGTCGATGTGGGTGTACAGCTTTCGCACCTCCAGCGGGCAGGACGAGCTCGGCGGGCCCAGCGCCATGGCCCTCGCGGCTGCAGCGCCCGCGGGCACCGGGCATCAGCTGCTGGAGCAGGGGCCGCGGGTCACGGGCATTCCGTCCGCGGTGCTGGCTCAGCTGTGCGAGCGCTCGAGAGAGGGGCTGCTACGGCCGGCGCTGCCCGAGTTCAATGACATCCTGGCGGGGATCTTTCATGCCGTCTGCTCGGCGGCACAGTGCCCGCCCGGCCCGCGCGGGGAGCTGGGGAGCTATCACCCCGCGGCGCTGCGCGCCGCGCGCTCGCTGCGCGATCCGGAGATGTCGGGATCGATGGAGGCGCTCGCCCGCGCCACCTCGCTGAGTCGCGAGCGGCTCTCGCGCGTGTTCGCCCAGTGCTTCGGGATCGGGCTCGTCCAGTACCGCAACCACCATCGGGTCCAGCAGTTCATCCGTGACTACGGGCACGGCTCTGCCTCGAGCATGCTGCGTGCTGCCTTCGACGTGGGCTTTGGCAGCTACGTGCAGTTTCATCGTGCGTTCAAGCAGGTGGTCGGCCATCCACCGGCGCAGCACCTCGAGCTGGTGCGTGAGGGGGTGGTCGACCCTGCACGCACCGGCCGTGGGAGCGGCTAGAACTGGGTGATGAAGCTCCAGGCCTCTGCGGGCACCCAGCTGGTGCTCTGGCCTGGGTCCTTCGACGTGGGATAGTGGCCGCGCAAGCTCGTATTGAACGGATTGCCCTGGCCCGCGCCGAAGCTGCAGAAGCGAGTGGGCACAGAGCAGCCCTCGTAGCTGGTGCAGGTATGCCCGTCCGCGGCAGGAGTGGGCGGAGTCTGCGGGCTGCAGCCATTCACGCCGGTGAAGGTGCTCAGCACGCCCAGGCCCGTCTGGAAGTTGAGGACCTGATCATCCACGCCGTGTGACTGGAAGAAGGCGATGGGCCTCGTACACTGAGCCGCGTTGACCCCGCTGATGAACGCGGGCGCATACACCACCGCGGCGCGGAACTTGTCCGGGCGAACGCAGGCGAGCGCGACCGACATCCCGGCGCCATAGCTGAAGCCGGTCGTGAACACGCGCGAGGTGTCGATGCACAGGTCCGCCGAAACGGCCGCGAGCACGTCGTCGGTGAAGGTCACGTCGCGGCCGTTGGGGTTCGCCCAGCCTGCTCCGCCGTTCGGGTTCACCAGCCCCTGCGGCACGACAAAGATCGTCTGACCATCCGTGAGATCACCCATGCCGTAGAAGGGGCGGTCCGTATTCCGATCAGCGTCGGGCGGGTTGACGATGGCCTCGATGGACCCGTAGTTCCAGTGGAACATGAAGATGGTGCGATGGGGGAGCGTGCTGTCGTAGTTGTCCGGTGTCTCCAGGAAGTACGTGCGGTTCATGCCGCCGCTCGCGATCGTGTGCAGCCCGTCCTGCAGGGTCCGTGCTCGCCCGCAACCAGCGCTCGGCACGGCCGGCGCTCCGGGGGTCGCACCCCCCGGAGCGCCGTCGTTGGGCGCTCCTTCACCCGATTCGGGTGTCGTCGAGCCCGCTTCACCGGGGCCTGGCATAGCCTCCGGCGTCGCCAACTCCATGACCTGTGGCGCCTCCGGTGAGGAGGGCGATGGCGTGTTCTCGCTGGCCTCGCCCGCAGCGGGGGCGGCTGGGCTGGCGGGGGGCGCTTCCTCGGCGCTCGGCTGCTCCGGCAGCGGTGAGAGCGACGAGGGCGAGGACACGGTGGGGGTGGTCGCCGATGCAGCCGCTGGCGGAGCGCCAGGCGCGCCGTCATCGCTCGAACATCCACTGATCGCGAGCACGAGCGCGGCGCTCAGCGGTGACAGGCGCCGGACTCCCAAAGAGAGGTCACGGCAAGCTTCGCGTGGGGTCAGTCGAGTCTGCATGCAGATGAACCTTTCGCCTGCGCTTCGTGGAGCGTGCAGGAGCTGCGACGGCGTTGCCGTGCACGATGAAACGGGGCGCGCTCAGTGCCTGAACGCGAGCATGCTGGGAACGTTACCAGAGTGCGCGGGGTCTGCCGATACCCGCTAGATTGCGCGCGAGCACCCGAGCGACCCGGGCTCGACACGAGACAGCAGCAATTTCCCTGTGCTTCGCGCTGGCGCTGGAGATTGCGTCAGTCGAAATGTTGGAATGGGTCCCGGCAGCGGGTGCTGAGCCGCTCCTGCGCCGGCAAGCTCAGCACTCATTCACGCCGGCGAGCGACTCCTGAACGCGGCGCCGATAGACGCCCGGCGGCATTCCCACCTCGCGCTTGAAGGCGACGCTCAACAGCGCAGCGTTGGAGAACCCGCTCAGCCTGGCGACCTCGACCAGCGCCGTCTCCGTCGTCCGCAGCAGCCGCATGGCGATCTCGACCCGAGCCCGGCGGATCTCCTCCTGCACGGTCCTGTCCAGGGCCCGCCGGAAGCGCCGCTCCAGGCGCTTGCGGCCGCCGCCCACTGCGTCCGCCACCATGGGCACGTTGACGTGCTGGTGCGCATTCTGGCGAATCCAGCGCACCGCCTTGGCGACCACCGCGTCGTCGATGGCCAGGATCTCCGACGAGCGCCGTGCAGCCACCGCGATGGGGGCCGTCAGCCAGCGCTGGCGCTCGAGCCGCTGACCCTGCAGCGCGCGCTGCACCAGAGCGGCGGCGCGGTCACCCAGCTCGGGCCAGGGGACCATCACGCTCGACAGGGGAGGCGAGAGCAACTCGCACTCCACCACGTCGTTGTCGACGCCGACCAGCGCGATGTC
>JAICQL010000386.1 GCA_025937895.1 Polyangiaceae bacterium
CGATGCAGCTTCTGCAGGGCGCCGGTCACGATCTGACGCACTCGCTCGCGGGTCACGCAGAACGTGACCCCGATCTGCTCCAGGGTGCACTCGTCCGCGCCGTCCAGTCCGAAACGCATGCGCAGCATGTCGCGCTCGCGATCCGTGAGCGAGCCCAGGAGCCCGCGCAGCTGCTCCGCGCGCTGCCTGCCCAGCGCCTGTTGCATGCCGTTCGGGGTGCCCGGGTCCGCCAGCCCATCCACCAGCCGCACGTCCGTGTCCGGACCACGCGGCGCATCCAGGCTGAGCGGCTCGCGCGCCATGCTGAGCAGCTGCGTCACGTTGCTGGAGCCCACGCCCGTGGCGAGCGACAGCTCCTCCTCCGTCGGATCACGCCCCAGCTGCAGCGACAGCTTGCGCGACGTCTGCTCCAGCGAGTAGCGCGCGCCCAGCGCGTGCACCGGAATGCGGATGGTGCGCGACTGATTTGCCAGCGCCCGGCGCACACCCTGACGCACCCACCACACTGCGTACGTGCCAAAGCGCCCGCCGCGGCGGTGATCAAACTTGTCCACCGCGCGCATCAGGCCGATGTTGCCCTCCTGCATCAGGTCTTCCTGGCTCAGGCCCATGCCCAGGTAACGTTGCACCACGTAGGCCACCAGGCCCTGATTGGCAGTGAGGAAACGATCCCGGATGCGCTCCACCTCACCCTCGAGGCGGCGCGAGCGCCGCTGCAACTGGGGCGGTAAGGATGCAAGTGCGCGGCGCACGTATGCCTCAGCGCCCGGACCCTCGCCGAGCGCACGCGCCACGATGGCCGGACGCAAGGTGAGCTCCCGGACCAGCGCCTCGCTGGAGTGCAGCTGCGCCTTGCTCCGATCTTCCGCCTGCCAGGCTTCCGACGCGCTCTGCTGCAGCTGCTCGGCGCGCGCCAGCCAGTCGCTATAGGCGCGGATGCCTTGCTCCGGCGTGCGCTCGTCCAGCTCTACCACGTCCTGAATCCGCAGCTTGCCGCTCGCCAGCTCGGTCTGAATGCGCCGCAGGCGCGCCAGACACGCAGACGTGTTCAACGCCAGGGTCAGACGCTCGCGCCGGCACTCCGACAGGCGACACGCCAGCTGCAGCTCATCTGCGTGGCTGATGCGCGTAGCCGCATGCCAGTGCTCGGTGAACTTGCTCGGCACGAGCGCCGAGCTGCTCTGGGTGTTTGATGCAGATGCTTTCAATGGGCTTCCTGCTCGGCTGGAGACCAGCCGAGATTTCTTGGCCAAGCCGGTCGGCGCTGGCCGCCGGCAGTTGCGCTCGCCATTTTCAAAGCTGGAAGACGACGAGCGAGCGCGCCGTCTTCTCACTGGCTCAACCAGTGCCGCCTGCACCGCGCTTGCGCGCAGGGCAGTGAAATCCCGCTTCGGGCGGGCTACCGAGCCGCTGCTTCGCGCGATCGAGTGGTTGCCGACACCCGATACTTACGGCTGAGGTAGAATCTAACCCCGCATTCTTCCGGTGCAAGGTGGCCAGGCCCTGGGCCGTGTCACCCCGCATGGTGTGCTAATCCGGCACCCATGCGAGCCATGCGACTGATCGAGCCCCGGCAGCGCCTGCTCGCCGCCGACGTGGAGCTCCCCGCACCTGCAGCGGGCCAGGTGCTGGTGGCCGTGCACGCCTGCGGCGTGTGTCGCACCGATCTTCATGTGGCCGAGGGCGAGCTTCCGCAACCCAGGTTGCCCCTGACGCTCGGCCACGAGGTGGTGGGACACGTGCTGGCGCGCGGGGCCGGCGCCGAGCGCTTTGCCCTCGGCCAGCGCGTGGGCGTGCCCTGGCTCGGCTGGACCTGCGGGCGCTGCGAGCAGTGCCGCCGCGGCCGCGAGAACCTGTGCCCCGCCGCGCGTTTCACCGGGTATACACTGGACGGCGGCTACGCCGAGCAGCTCCTCGTCGATGAGCGCTACTGCTTCCCGCTGCCCGACGGCCTGAGCGACATCGCCGCCGCACCCCTGCTGTGCGCCGGCCTGATCGGCTACCGCTCCCTGGCGGCAGCCGGCGATGCCGAACGGCTCGGCATCTACGGCTTCGGGGCCGCCGCCCACATCGTGGCCCAGCTGGCCGTGTTTCAGGGCCGCAAGGTCTACGCCTTCGTACGCCCCGGAGACACCGCCGCCCGCCAGTTCGCCCAGCACCTCGGCGCAACCTGGACCGGCGACTCCAGCGAGCTACCCCCCGAACCCCTCGACGCCGCCATCCTGTACGCCCCCGTCGGCGCCCTGGTACCCGCCGCGCTGCGCGCAGTGACCCCTGGCGGCAGCGTCATTTGCGCCGGCATCCACATGAGCGACATCCCCTCCTTCCCCTACGCCCAGCTGTGGGGCGAACGCCACCTCCGCTCCGTCGCCAACCTCACCCGCCAGGACGCCGAAGAGTTCCTGCCCCTCGCCGTGCAGGCCAACGTCACCACCAGCACCGTCGAATACGACCTCCTCGACGCCAACCGCGCCCTCACCGACCTCCGCGAAGGCCGCTTCCAGGGCGCAGCAGTGTTGCGCATCTAAGAGGGGACAGAGAGAGAGGGGGGCCGGACCTCAGCCGTACGACGCTGTAAGACGCCTCGGGGCGATGGGCGGAGATGCGCGGGAGTGGAGACGTGCGGTGACGCGCAGAGACGCGCGGTGAGCGGGCGCGGAGACGCGCGGTGAGCGGAGACGCGCGGTGAGCGGGCGGGGTGACGCGCGGTGAACGGGCGGGGTGAAGCGCGGTGAGCAGGCGGGTGATGCGGACGTGCGGAGCGGGCGTGGTGGGGGGGCGCACGGACCGGGCTGGAGACGCGCGGTGAGCGGAGACGCACGCGGGAGCAATGCAGTAAATGGGGACGGGGCGAGTGGAGATGTGAGCGCAGTGCTGCTCGTATCCGCGGAGCGCGGATACGAGCGGCCAAACTTCCGGCGCGGCGCTGACGGAGACGCGCGGTGCGCGGCGACAGACACGCACGATGAGCGGCGACAGAAACGCACGATGAGCGGCGACAGAAACGCACGATGAGCGGCGACAGAAACGCACGATGAGCGGCGACAGAAACGCACGATGCGCGGTGACAGACACGCGCGGTGCGCGGTGACAGACACGCGCGATGAGCCGCGCGGTGACAGACACGCGCGATGAGCCGCGCGGTGGTGGCGTCGCGCGGTGCATCGGGTATCCGCGGAGCGCGGATACCCGATGCAGAAGCGGAGCCGCGCTTTGCCCCGTCACATGAACGGCGGGTGAGCATCGTGGCGCAGGTTACGAGGGTCGCCGGCTCGAGCGCTTGGCTGGGGGGGAGTCGACTGGCTTTGGTTCTGGCGCCTGGCGATGGATCGTTCAATCCAGTCGCGGCCGTAGGCTCGTTCTGCGGCGAGCCGATTGTGAGCTCGACAGAGCATGCGCAGATTGTCCGCGCTCGATCCCCCTCCCTTGCCGGCGGGGTGACGGTGGTCTACTTCCAGCCAGGCGGTGCTGCCACAGCGCACGCCATCCTCGGCTACCCAGCTGCAGCCGAGACCATCGCGCTCCAGCACTTCACGCCGCGCCGGGCGTGACACGCGAGAAGCGGTTCGGCCGGCCTCAGCGCTTTGAGGTGTGGAAGACGGCTGGCGTGAAGAAGCTACTTCAGCTGCAGGTTCGCGCTGGCGCTGCTCGCCCGCCGCGGGCGTCACAGTGGCCTCGCGCCTGGTCTGCCTCGACGTGGGTCGTTGCCGGCTGGCGAAACGCCGGCGCAGTAGCTCATCGAGCAGCAGGTCCAGTGCGCGAGAGATGACATGCGCAAAGTCTCCACCAGGATTGGCATGGCGCAGGAGATCGCGTGCGAGTTCGAGCTTGCGCTTGACCTCCGCGTCCGCTGTGAACTGGAACCGATAGCGGGCGGGTGAGAGCGGCTCGATGGTTTGGCTCTTGCGGCCGGAGGCTCCGCCGGGAAGAGAGCGCACGGCGGAGGCGGGTGGCGTGGCGGCAGACGGCGTTACAGCGGACGGTGTGACAGCGGACGGTGTGACAGCGGACGGTGTGGCGGCGAAGGGTGCAGTTGCGGTGGCGCTTGC
>JAICQL010000132.1 GCA_025937895.1 Polyangiaceae bacterium
TCAGCATGGCGCGCGAGCCGCTCAGCCTGGATGCGCCGCGTGGTCCGGACACGGACGTGCGGCTGGTGGATGGGCTGGCGGACGCGGGCACCCCGAACGGCATGCAACAGGCGCTGGGCAAGCAGCGCGCGGAGCAGCTGCGCGGGCTCCTGGGCTCGCTCACGGATCGCGAGCGCGACATGCTGCGCATGCGTTTCGGGCTGGACGGCGCGGACGAGTGCACCCTGGAGCAGATCGGGGTCACGTTCTGCGTGACCCGCGAGCGAGTGCGTCAGATCGTGACCGGCGCCCTGCAGAAGCTGCATCGTCAGACGCGCATGCAGCGGCTGGAGCTGGCAGGCACGGTCGACTCCTGAGCGGAGGCCTGTTAGAACGGCGGCGAGGTCAGGGTCATGAGTCAGCTCGCGAAGGTGCTCATGACCGTGGGCGCGCTGCTGTTCGTTGTGGGTGGTGCGCTGTGGCTGGCGCATCGCCTGGGCATCGGGCGGCTGCCGGGTGATTTTACCTGGAAGGGCAAGAACGTCACGTTCCACTTCCCGCTGGCCACCAGCTTGCTGGTGAGCCTGCTGTTGACCGTGCTGCTGAACCTCTGGCTGCGCAAGACGCGCTAGTCGGTGGCCGCCGTGCGGCTTGCAACAGGCGGCGCCGTGCTCGTGCTCGCACTCCCAGCCGTCTTCGCAGTCGCTGTCGGTGTTGCACGCTCCGGCGTCCGCGGACTGGCTCTCATCGAGCTGCGCGGTGGAGACGCCACTACGCGCCGAGCTGAAGCGCTCGTCGCGCCGTGACGGAGCGCTTCGGGATCGACCCCATCGGCGTGCTGGACGTGCTCGGCAACTGAGCCCACGAGCGCTGCATCAACGGCAAGGGGCTGCAGCTCTGCCGCTGCACCAGCGGCCGCCGCTTCAACTCCTGCCGCCGCTGCTCCTGGCCTTCGGCTTCTTGCTCGGTCGCGACTTCTTTTCGGAGGGCTTCTTGCGCGCTGCTGAGCTTACCGGCTTCGCCCTGCTTACAGGCCTCGCCCTGCTTACCGGCTTCGCGTTGTCCACCGGCTTCGCCCCGCTCACCTCGGCGACCAGCGCTCTGGGCGCGATCAGGCGGTAGCTCTCCTCGATCAAGCTCTCGATCAACGGCCAGTCGATGCTGCGTCCGTCGAGATACGCTCCGACCCAGCCCTTGTGCCCGACATAGGGCGGCACGAAGAACTGCTCGGGTTGCCCCTCCACCAGCGCCGCCTGCGCACCGTCGGGCGCCTTGAGCCACAACGAGGGCCGCCCGCCCTCGTAGTTGCCCTTCTGCATGGCGAAGATCTTGTCGCGCACCCGCCAGGTGGGGTCGCCCCAGGCCACCTTTTCCGTAGCCTGCGGCAGGCCCAGACACAGGCTGCGCAAGCGCTGCAGCCGATCGGGCTGAACCGTCAGCGGGTTCATGGCTCGCGCCAGCGCCTCAGGAGCCGCCGCCCTGCGTGCCGCTCATGCCAGCCTCGGCAGAGCCGCGGGGCACGGGCCGCGGAGTGAGCCGGGGCTTGGACTCATCGTCGTCGTCGGGGTTGGGCGCGGCGCCCTCCCCCTCGGCAACGGGGGCGGCAGCCTCGGGCGTGCGATCGATGCTGACCAGCTCCACGTCGAAGATCAGCGTGCCCTTGGGCGGCGTGCCCGCGGGGGCACCCGGCTCGCGGTGGCCATAGCCCAGGTGCGCCGGGATCCAGAAGCGCGCCTTGTCACCGGGGGTCATCAGCTTGAGCCCCTCGCTCCAGCCGCGGATCACGGCGGTCAGCGGCAGGTCGATCGCGCCTTTCCCCTCCGAGGTGTCGAACATCTCGCCCTCCTCGGTCCAGCCGGTGTAGTTGACCTTGACCACGTCCTCCGCGCCCGGGACGGTGCCGGGCGGGCCCTCCTGCAGCATGCAATACGCCAGGCCCAGCGCCGTGCGATGCACCGCGGCGCGCGGGTTCAGCAGCACGCGCTGCTCGGTATGTTCGGGGCACTGCCCCTCGGGTGCGGGCGCCTCACCCAGCTCCTGCGCCAGCACGGCCTTCGCGTCATCCGCGGCAGAGGCAGAGGGCGCCGCTGCCGGCTTCTCCGGAGCGCTGGCACACGCCAGCACACCGCTCAGCAGCCACAAACTCGGGGCGGATCCAACCTTCGCGCGCATGGCTGGCCCAAATATCACGAGTTTTCACGAACGGAACTGAAAAGGCCGGCGCCCGCTCGACCCATTTTGACGCTGTGCCTTGCGTCCCGCTGCATCCGCAAGCCACACGATCGCAGCAAACGCCGCGAAATGTTGGTCAGAAACTGGCGGTCACACCGCCCATCACAGCGCCGCTCAGGGAGCGGCGGTGGCAGCCGGCGCTGCGCCTGGGCCCGTGTTGGAGAACTCGAACAGGCGATTGGCGGGCAGCTCGCCCGCGCTGGAAGCGTACGGCCGATTGGTGCTGGAAGCCGAGCGCCAGGGCTCCTCCAGCTCGATGTGCTCGCCCAGGGTGGAGTTGCGCACCAGCACCTGACCGTTGGGATACACGCCGGAGGGCAGCGCGGCCCGGTAGCTGTCGAGATCGTCCTGATTTTCGTCCCAGGCGCGGCCGAGGCGCATGCTCGACTCGCCAGCCTCATCATCTGCGCTGAACGTTGCACCGGTGACCAGAAAGCCGAACGGGTTGCGCGCGTCGGTGCTGGCCGCGAGCACGCTGCCATTGTCAACGCGTTCGCTCAGCGAGTGGATGGTGCAACCGTCGAGCACGAGCGTGCCGCGGCCCAGGATGAACTCCGTGTCGCCCTCGATGAAACAGTTGCGAAAATACGAGCGCGCCACGTTATCCACGCTGCTCGACTTGGCCAGCAAGGTGCCCTGGTTGCCGAGCACGCGCACGTTGTCGAACACGGTGCGGTCGCCCTGCACCAGCAGCGCCACCGCTTGCACGCTGCCCTCGGCCTCGTCTTCATCGGTGTCGTTGATGATGCTGAGGTTGAGCGCCACGAAATCTGCGGCCATCACCGCCACGGTGGCGCTGCCGCTGGTGCCGAAGGTGGTACCGTTGAGGTTCGGGTTGCAGGGGTTGGCGGAGCTGCCCGCGGCCTTGGGCTTGCCGGCGTTGTTGTCGAACACGATGCGCGTCTGCGTGGCGTCCGTGCTGGTGCCGTACAGGGTGATGGGCGGCGCGCCGGAGGGCACACACAGCACCTCGCGATGGCTGCCCGCGGACACCTCGATGAAGCGCCGCTCGCTGCCGCCCGCCTCCACCGCCGCCGTGATGGCCGCCTGCACGGTGTCGTGCGTGCCGCCGCTGCTGACCACGTAGTCGGCGACGAAGCTGCTCGCGTCGCCAGCGCCCCCGGTGGGATCCCAGTCGTCGCGGGTGAGGCCCTCCAGCAGGTTGCCCGCCTGCGCCAGATACTCCAGCACGCCCATGGTGGCTGCGCGCGCGGGGGCGAGCTGCGGCCGCAGCGCGCTGCCCAGCAGCGGCAACGTGGAGGGATCCGGCGCGGCAGGAGGCGGCGGCTCCATCGCGGCTGCCATCGGCTCCATCGCCGTGACGCTGGGCTCGGTCATCGCCATCCCTGGCTCGGCTGCTGCCGGCTCCAGCGGCACGGGCGGCGACTCGGAAGGCGGCGGAAGGGGCTGCAGCGCCGGCAGGCTGCCGGGCAAGGCGGGCTCAGCGGCGGTGTCCTCGACAGTGATCGGGGTGCCGTACTCCACGCACGCGGCGGGGCCGCCTGCGCAGGCCAGAGCGAGCAGGAAGCGGCTGGTGCGGCACATCGCCGGGCTGCGATAGCTCACGCGGGCGCGCTCGTACATCACGTCGTACATCACGTCGTACATTACAAGGAGCCCCGCAGCCACACGCTGGCCCCGCCAGCGCCCACGCTGGCGCCGAGCTCTGCCGCGGGAGAGGAGGCCTGCGCGCTCTTGCGCGGCGCCCCTGCGCGATCGGGCGTGGTCAGGTGCAGGTAGGTGGTCACCCCCGCGGCGGCCACCGAGGCCAGCCCGAAGGTATCGGTCAACACCGCCAGGGTGCGCAGGCGCGAGCGCGCGGACTCGATGCGATCGATGCCGTCGGGATAGCTCGACAGCCGGCGGTCGAGCTCACCGCTCTGACGATAGGTCAGCACCCCGCACAGCGCGGTGGCTGCCGCCAGCACCCCCGTGGTGACCAGACCCACGCTGACCCCCAGGCGCGAGGGCGGCGGCGGCGGCGGCGCGTCGATGGGTAGCGCGTGTGGCGGCGGCAGCGCGTCCAGATCCAGGTCGAAGCTCTCGCGCACCATCTCGAAGGCGACCACCGGGGCCTCACCGCCGGCCACGGTCACCACCTTGGTGACCGGGATGTAGCCAGGCTTCTCCACCCGCATGCGATGGATGCCGGCGTTCAGCCACAGCGGCGCCCCCAGCGGCAGCTCCGCCACCCGCGACTCGTTCACCACCAGGGTGGCGCCCAGCACGTTGGTCTCGATGCGCAGCTCCGCCACCCGGCGGCGCAGCTCCGTCATCTCGTTCTGCACCTCGACGATGCGCTCCTCGCTCAGCGCCTGCTCGGGGGCAACGGCAGTGCCCTCCCGCAGGTAGCGCCCGAACAGCTCCAGGGCCTGCACATAGTCCTGACGCTGCGCCTGGACCTGCGCCAGGTTGTAGAGCAAGCGATAGCTGGGCGCGAGCTCGTAGGCGCGCGTGAACGCAGCCAGCGCGGCGTCATAGGCACCCGCGCGATACAGCTCCACGCCACGCGCAAAGTGCGGGCGCGCCGCGGCGACGGCGTTGGCGCGCGCCAGGCTCTGATCGCTCGGCGCGTCGGCGTCGAACACGCCCGGCTCGTCCGCAGAGGCCGGCTGCTGAGCAAGGCCGAGCGAGGGCGCGAGCGCGCAGGCCAGCGGCAGCAGGTAGCGCGCGAGCCGCCAGCAGGGCTTGAACGGCCTGGCTCTCCGAGCAGAGCACGATGCGGGAACGACGGGGGCAGAGGACATCGCGGGCACAACTCCGGGCAAGCTCACTCGAGGTCCGGATCCGTTTCATCGATGGCACGCGGCGGCGGCACGCTGACTCGTGCCCCGCGGCCCTCCCCCGCCCTGGCGCGGCTGCGGCGCGCGCGCGGCGCCGGCCGGCGCTCCTCCCCCCTCGACAGCTGCTCCACCCTCAGCGGCTCGGGCTCGAGCGACGCTGGCTCGGCTGGAGACGCCTCCGGCGGTGGCTCATCGGGCGCCGCGGCAAGCTCGGGCTCACTGAGCGGCTCCGCGGCGGCCGGGACCGCCGGCACGACGGCGGGCGGTGAGGCTGCCTCGCCGCTCTGGGGGTCGCCCGGGCCGTCGATCTGCTCGACGATATCTGGAGCGATGGCGTCCGGAGCGATGGGCTCGCTTCCATCATCGCTGGCCAGCTCAGCGCTGGCCGGCACCTCGCTCGGCGGGGCTGCCACGACCTGCGCGGGCTGGGCCGCACCGACCACGGCCAAGGCGGAGGGATGCACGGTCTGAATGCCTTCGGAGCCGGTGGAGCCCCCCTGCAGCTGCAGCTCCGCGCTGCTCACCGCTGCTTGCGCCTCGCCAGCGAGCTCCAGCCCGCCCCGAGCGGAGGCGGCGCTGTCCGCCGAAGAGCTGCGCGCCACCCGGATTCCATAGCCCAGCAGCAGCACCAGCGCGGCTGCCAGCCCCACCGGTGCGGCGGTGCGCAGCCAGTCGCGCGGGGGCCCCAGCGCGGGGCGCAAGGTCGAAGAAATGGTGGACGAGACGGTGGTCGAATACGCGCGATGCCCGCTGGTGTCTGGCTCGCGCACGGGCAGCTGCAACGGCGGCGGCACCGGCACGGGCGGGACGTCGGCAATAGGCACGCCGCTCGGCTGGGCTTCAGCCCACTCGGCTGCGAGCTCTTGCAGCAGCGCGGGCTCCGGCGCGGCGACGGGTGGCTCCAGGGAGGACGGCGGCAGGGAGCTGAAGGGCGCGCTCGAGCTGGGCGGCAGCGAGTCGGGCGCGGGCTGGACTGGGCCCAGAACGGGGCCCAGCTCTTCAAAGCTGGTCACCGTGTGCGTGTGCTCGTCCCAGCGCGCCGGCTCCAGCGGATGCGAGAGCTCCTCGGGACCCTCCTGCTCTGACTCCTGCTCCAGGTCTTCCAGCGCGACCATCTCCAGGCGCGGAGCGCGCGGTCTTGGCGGCGATGATGCGGCTGGTGCAGTGCTCGCGGTGCTGGCCGCTGCGACACTCGCAGCGCCATCGGCGGAGGCGCTGGCGTCACTGCCCGGCGCCGCAGCGCCCGCAGCCGCCCGGCTCGAAGCCGGCGCGCTCGCGGGCTCCGCCTCGGCCAGGTGCTGCTCGATGTAGCCCAGCATCTCCGCGCGCTCGGCCGCAAAGTGCTGCGCCATCAGCTCGGCAAGAGCGCCCAGCCCCGCGTTTTGCTGCGCGTCGGTCTCCGTATCGGCCAGGAAGCTCTCCAGATCAATCTGCAGCTCCTGCGCGCTGCCATATCGATCTCGCGGGCTGACCGCCAGCGCGCGCCGGCAGAGCTGAGCCAGCCGCGCCGGCACCTCGCGCCGGAACTGATCCACGTCCGGCTCTTCCCCGTTGATGCGCATGCGCACCTTCGCCTCGGGATTGTCAGCGAAGACACGGGGCGCGCGGGCCAGCGCCTCCCACAGCATCACGCCCACGGAGTACACGTCGGCGCTGGGCGCCGCCGGGTAGCCCAGGCAGAGCTCGGGTGACGCATAGTCCACGTCCGAGAACAGGGCGCCGGAGCGCCGCTCAATCTCCTCGATGGTGCGCTCGAAGCCGGCGCCCACGATCTTGATTTGGCCGGTATAGGTGACCAGCACGTGCGCCGGCGCCGTGTCACGGTACAGCAGGCGGCCACCGGCGGCCTGCTCCAGCTCGTGCAGGTACTGCACCGCTGCCAGCACCTCACACAGCACGCGCACGTGCAGTTGCAGCGGGAAGTGCGCGCGGCCCACCCGATCGAGCACCGCCGCCAGGGATTGCCCGGCAAACCAGCGAGTGACGCGGCCGCAGACCTCGGGCTCAGCCAGCACCTCTTGAGTGCGCACCACGTTCGGGTGCTCGAAGTGCAAGGTGCGCGCTGCCTCCTCCAGGAACGAGCTGCGCAGCTCCTCGTCCTTGGCCCAGTCCTCGCGCAGCAGCTCCAGCGCAAAGAACCCCCTGCTCCTGCCCTCCCCCTCGAGGAGCGCGAGCTGCGCGTGACCGAAGCGCGTGGGCCCCAGCGGGCGCAGCACCCGGTAGCGCACCAGCGCACCAGCACCGGCGGTCGTCATGCCCTGGCCTCAATCCAGGCCTGTCTGCTCCAGTGCACAGCGTTCCTTTTGCCGTGAAACTCGTCCGCCGTGACACGAGCCCGCCCCGCTCGCGCCAACGTTCTCAGCATGTGAGGACTGGCTCGGGGTGTCAACGACGTCGAATGTTACGCGGCCGGCGATTTTCGAGCCGCAGGCGTGCTTTTTCGTGATCCAGCTCGGCAGGCACGATCTGCTCAGCGAGCACTGATGCGGCCGCGCTCTCGCTCAAGCGAGAGGCGTGATGCCGATCGGACTGGGCAAGCCGAGCTGAAAGCGATATGCGAGCTGGCGCACTCTCAGACAACCGCTACACGTGCAAGTAGACCGCCGCTGATGACGAGACCGTGAGCCAGGACCGCTCGTGAGCTGGACGCGCATGAAACGACACGGTGCGAAGGAGCGCTGATAGTCAGCGTCCCTCAGCGCTCGTGGGCTGCGACATGGTCTTACTGCTCTCTCGTACCGTATCGCTCGAGCCATCCCGAGTGCATCAGCGAGACCGTTGCGTGCGGAGCGGGGTGTTTCTCGGGTGGCGCACCGCCGGGCACCAGCGAGTGCGCGCCGCCGGCACAGAATGGTTTCGCGCACCTCGTCTCGAGTCCTTTGTCTCGAGTCCTTTATTGTCTCGGGTCAGCTGTCTTTCTTGGATCAGCTGGGCTGCGAGCCGCGCGATCGCACCAACCCGGACCAGTTCATCCTGTTTGCGGCACTCATTGGGTCTCGGGCTTCGAGAAGTAAGGTCATTGCGAGCGGGCCGACCCGCCGCTCCCGACTGGTGAAGTTTGATTCGTCAGCCATGGAAGCATTTTCGTGATCGCCACAGGGGCGTGTCGCATTTGCACCGTGTGGTCGCCAACTCTGGCATCGTACGAGAGCGCGGGGCCCGCCTGGCCCAGATGTTCGAACGGCACTCGGGAGCCATCGGCAGGACTCTACGCCGGCAGGGCTTGAGCGCGGATGCAGCCGAGGATGCAACCCAGCAAGCCTTCCTGATCGCCTCGCAGCGGCTGGACGAGATCCGTCCGGATCGCGAGCGCGCCTTTTTGTTTGGGGTGGTGCTGCGGGTCACTTCCTCGAAGCGCCGGCGCCTGGCCCGCTATCAGTTCGAGGCAGACATGGATCAGCATCCGGCGCTGGAGTCCGCGCCTGATCTGGCCAATGAGCGAGTGCTCGCGCTGGAGCTCTTCAATCAAGTGTTGGAGAAGCTCGATCAGGATCTGATCCAGGCCTTCGTCCTGTTTGAGCTACAGCAGCTGTCGAAAAATGAGGTAGCAGCGCAGCTGGGTATACCACCGGGAACGGCGGCGTCGCGCCGTCGTCGCGCACGTCAGACGGTCGAGGCCACCCTGGCGCGTCTGGGCAAGGTCGAGCAGTCCCCGGTGCGCGTGCCTCGCTCCGCGCCCGTCACTGCCCTGCCCTTGCCGGCGCAGGTTTCGGATGCGTTGCCCGCGCCGGTCACCGGCCGCTCGCGGGCGCAGGCCTCGCTACCGCTGCTGAAGGCGAGCCCCGCGGAGCGTGAACGTCGCGCGCGGCTGGCCTGAGGCGGGCTCGAGTCAATCACGGTGGTGACCGTGCTCAGGCCGCTGCTGCGGATGGTTTTGCCGGGGGCGGCGATGGAGGCGGAAGGTGAGTCTATTTCGATGAGCGGTGCAGCCGAGAGCCCGGGGTCAAAGCCAGGCGCGGGCCCTGCCGCGAACGACTGGGGTTCCGCACAGGGTGACGTGGCGGCGCTGATCCGCGCCGGCTGCAGCCAGGGCCAGCGCCGCGGAGTGCGCGTGGTGGCGCCCGACAAGCGCGGCCACATCTTCTTTGATCAGGGTCACGTGGTGCACGCCGAGTTCGGCGAAGACGTCGGACTGGGCGCCGTGATCGAGATGCTGCACTCCGGCGCCGTCGAGTTCCGGCCCTGCGCGCGGCCCTGGCCCAGTCAGCCCACGCTCTTCTTCACGGCAGAGAAGCTGCTGGCGGCCACCCGCCCCGGCGCCGCCAACCTGATCACCGGGGTCCGGCTCAAGCCCGGCTTGCTCTCGGAGGAGGCAGCGCGGCAAGCGCACGAGCGCTCGCAGCGGCTGGAGCCCCCGCCGGCGCCCGCCGCCAGCCCCCTGCCCTCTGCGCGCACCGGCACGCCCGCGAGCGGGCCCGCGCTGGCCGCGGCAGTGACGGAGCTGTCACGCGCGGTGGCAGCCGCGGCCGTGGGACAGCACAAATCGGCGCCGGCCAGCCCCGCTGCGCGCCCCGCAACCCGCACCCTGCGTGGCCCATTCGTGGCCCCCCCGGCGCCGGCTGCTGCGCAAACGGCGCGCGCCCAGACGCCGAGTGCCGAGCCCCCACCCTCCTCCCGAGCCGGCAGCGCTACCGCACGGGAACCGCTCACCCCTGCCCGCACTCTGCCCGTCGCACCCGTCGGCGACGCCGTTGCACCTGCGCGCAGCGCCGCCCGCGCACCTGGCAGCAGCCCGGGCGTGGCTCCGCCGTCCGCCCCGGCTGCGGCTCCGCCCTCGGCTCCCGCTGCAGCTCCGCCCTCGGCTCCCGCTGCAGCTCCGCCTGCGTCCGCTCCAGCTGCTTCGCTCGCCGCAGCCAGCGCCGCTGCTCGGACGGCGCCCCGTGAGGAGAGTCCGCAGGAGCCGCTGCCCCCACCGCGTCCGCGGCTACCGGTCGTGTGGGTGCAAGCCACTCCCTCCCCCGGCGGCAGCGCAGCGCCTCGGCCCGCGCCGAGCCACCTGGTCGAAGCTGACGAAGACAAGCCCTCCACCACCATGGTGCGCGTGTCCACTCGCGGCACCTTGCTGGCGGCGCGCGGCGCGCAGTCCGAGCAGCTCGCCAACGCGGCCGCCTTCATTCACAACCAGGCCCGGCTGATCGCGCAGGATCTGGGCCGGCACGGCCGCACCGCCGTGCATCTGCGCGGTGGTGAGCTCAGCTTGCTGGTCGTCAAATCCGAGGTCAACGACATCGCCGCGGCGCTGGGCCCCAGCGAACGCCTGCGCTCGCTGTTGCGGAAGGCAGGGCTGGGGTGAGGGGCGAGGACATACTCGACATCCTGCTCGACGTGGAATGGGTGGTGGGCAGCTTCGTGGCAGACGCCGCCGGGCAGCTCCTAGTGTACCAGATGCCACCCGAGTTCGGAGAGGCGGAACTGAAGCGCACCACCGTGCGCCTGGCCAGCATCATGCGCTGCGCGGAGCTGTGCGAGCTGGGCGTGGAGCAGTGCGCGCTGAGCCTGAACCGCTATCAGCTGCTGATGTCACGCTTCCGCAACGGCTTTTTGTGCGTGATGGTCGAGGCGCCCGTCAACCGCAGGGCGCTGGACATGGCGACGCGCATCGCGCTCGACAGCCTGCCGGCGCTGGTGGACTCACTGGCGAGCAGCGCGCCCGTCAGCGAGCACACCAAGGCCGAGCGCTCGTTGCTGCAGGCGCTCGAGCCCGATGCCAGAAGCCCGAGCTCGGAGCCCGAGCCCATACCGGAGCCAGAGCGAGCGACCGAGGCTGCACCCGCCGAGGGTGCGGCAGCAGCGGCCAGCTCTGCCGAGCTCGGGGCTGGGCTCAGCGGCAGGGGCAATGTTTCCGGCGCGAGCGCGGTGCCGGGCAGTATTACCGGGGCTGTGGCAGCCGAGCCGCGCAAGCTGGAGGACG
Organism: Polyangiaceae bacterium; assembly: GCA_025937895.1. Lineage (GTDB taxonomy): Bacteria > Myxococcota_A > Polyangia > Polyangiales > Polyangiaceae > SZUA-265. Next base: position 10,906 of record JAICQL010000132.1, read on the forward strand.
ATCGGCTCAACTGACCGTGGCTGCACCGGAGCGGCGCAGCCAGCGTGCCCGGGCGCTCGCCAGGGTTGACACCCGGGCCCGAACCCGTAACGAAGGAAGCGCCGATGACCCTCTCGGGCGCTCCCAAGCAGCCGCTATTTGCCGACTATCGGCCGCTGGCGGGCACCTACGACGAGTTTTTCGAAGCTCCGGGGCAGCCGCGGCCCAACATGTCCCAGCTGGTGCGCTCGCTCGATCGCATTGGCCAGCGCGAGTTTCAGCGTCGGCAGCAGCTGGCGAACAGCGCGTTTCTGAACGCCGGCGTCACCTTCTCGGTGTATTCGGACGAGCGCGGGGGCGAGCGGGTCTTTCCCTTCGATCTGATCCCGCGGGTGATCACCGCCAGCGAGTGGGATCGAGTGGAGCGCGGCCTTGCCCAGCGGGTGCAGGCGCTGAACCTGTTCCTCAATGACGTGTACGGCAAGCAGGCCATCCTGCGGGAGGACATCCTCCCCCCTGGTCTGGTGCTGGGCTCCTCCGGGTACCTGGGGCGGCTGCGCGGGGTCACGCCGCCCGGCGGCATCTACATCCACGTCGCCGGCATCGATCTGATCCGCAGCCCCACCGGTGAGTTCCTGGTGCTGGAGGACAACGTGCGCACGCCCTCGGGCGTGTCGTACGTGCTGGAGAACCGCGGCGTGATGAAGCGCGCGCTGCCCCGGGTGTTCAAGAAGCTGAACGTGCGCTCGGTGGATGAGTACCCCACCGTGCTGCGCGACACCTTGCTGGAGAGCGCGCCACAGGCGGTGCGCGGCTCGCTGCTACCCCCGAGCATGCCACCACCCAGCATGCCACCGCTGAGCGCTTCGCAGAGCAACTCGTCGCTGCCGCCCGTCAGCCAGTCGCTGCTGCCCGGCGCGCCCGACAGCCCGGCACGCGCCGTGGTGCTCACCCCCGGGCCCTTCAACTCGGCCTACTTCGAGCACAGCTTTCTCGCCGGCCGCATGGGCTGCGATCTGGCCTACGCCTCGGATCTGTTCGTGCGCGACAAGAAGGTCTACCTCAAGACCACCGCTGGCCCGCAGCAGATCCACGTCATTTACCGCCGCATCGATGACGCGTTCCTCGACCCGGAGTTCTTCCGCCCCGACAGCTTGCTGGGCGTGGCGGGGCTGGTGTCGGCGTATGCGGCGGGCAACGTCACCCTCGCCAACGCGCTGGGCAACGGCGTGGCCGACGACAAGGCCGTGTACCCCTACGTGCCCGACATGATCCGCTTCTATCTCTCGGAGGAGCCGATCCTGGGCCAGGTGACCACGTACAACCTGAGCCGCAAGCACGATCTCGAGTACGCCCTCGGGCACCTGAAGGAGCTGGTGGTCAAGGCCGTGGACGGCTCGGGCGGCTACGGCATGTTGATGGGGCCCAGCGCCAGCGACAGCGAGATCGCCGAGTTCGCGGCGAAGCTGCGCGAGAACCCGCGTGGCTATATCGCCCAGCCGCGGGTGGAGCTGTCGGCAGCGCCGACCTGGTGCGACAGCGAGCTGGCGCCGCGCCGCGTGGATCTGCGCCCCTTCGTGCTGACCGGCAAGAAGACGTGGGTGTTGCCGGGCGGGCTGTGCCGCGTGGCGCTCAAGCCCAACTCGTACGTCGTGAACTCCAGCCAGGGTGGCGGCTCCAAGGACACCTGGGTGCTGGCCGCAGGTGCCTCATGATCTCGCGAGTCGCCGACAGCTGCTTCTGGCTCTTCCGCTACATCGAGCGGACCGAGAGCTGCGCGCGCCTGGCCTCCGTCAACCGCCTGCTGGTCATGGACGCAGAGCTGGACCGCGCAGAGCGCTGGAAGCCGGTGATCGTGGTGGTGGGCGAGCACGCTCGCTTTGAAGAGCTGGTCGGCGCCGACCGCTACCACGACGACGATGACGCCGAAGACTACCTGACCTGGAGCCAGAAGAACCCCGTCTCCATCCGCAGCAGCCTGTACTGGGCGCGCGAGAACGCGCGGCAGATCCGCGAGGTGATCAGCCGTGAGATGTGGGAGACGCTGAACACTGCCTGGCAGTGGTTCAGCGGCAAGGCCGCGCAGCGCGAGTACAGGAACGATCGCAGCCAGTTCTACCGCCGCATCCGCTCGCTGTGCGCCGAGTTCGGCGGCACCTCCGACAGCACCATGCTGCACGAGGAGCCGCTGGATTTCATGCAGCTGGGCATGATGCTGGAGCGCGCCGATCAAACGGCGCGCTTGATGGACGTCAAGCATCACCGCCTGTCCAGCGCCGATCGCGAGAACCATGAGACCCCCTGGCAATCGGCGCAGTGGGTCAGCCAGCTCAAGCTGTGCGCCGCGGAGGAGGCCTTCCTCAAGCGCCATCGCGCTGCCCCCACCGGCCGCAGGGTGGCAGAGTTCCTGCTGCGCGACGCCCGATTCCCGCGCTCGGTGTTGCACTGCCTGGAGCGCAGCGAGCAGATCTTGCGGCGCATCGAGGCCGCCGCCGGGCGCAGCGCGCCCACTGCCACCTTGCTGGCCGTGCAAGAGATCACGCGGCACGTGCGCGAGTCGCGCATCAGCAGCGTGCTGCAGGCGGGCTTGCATGAAGAGCTGACCCGCGTGGTCGACACCGTGGCGCGCATCTGCCAGCAACTGCAGCACGATTTCCTCGATCCGACGGTGGACCCAGTCGCTCCCCTGCCCACGGCAGCCACGGACTCTGGCGAGGGCGGCGCCCTCGGCGGCGGACCGACCTCGCAGCGCCAGTCACAGGCGCAGGCCTGAGCTCTGTCGTTTGAGCGCTCAGGGAGCTGGAGAAAACCGCTCCAGCGCCTCGCGCCATGGCCAGCCGTCGATATACAGCTCCCCCACCGCAGCCGTGCCCTCCGGGCTGGCGACCACGTCCACTGCCGCCTTGCGCTCCGCCAGGGCGCGCTCCAGCTCCTGCGCCCGCTCTTCGGGCACGTAGTAGCGCTGCGGCGGCTGCAGCTGCTCGCTGTGCAACCAGTCATCGCAAGCCTCGGCCTCGGCGCAGCTCAGCTGCCGCACGAAGGGGCTGGAGAGCGAATCTCCCTGGCGGGTGAAGCACAGGCAACACCCCGCCTGGAGGTGCCGGCCAAGGGCGGGCGCTGAGTCCGGCGGCTCGCTTCCACAGCTGCTCTCCCCCTGCCAGTCGAGCTCGTATCGATAGAGCAGGTAATGCCCCGAGATCAGATCCCGCGGGTCATAGCCACGGATGGCCAGACGCAGCGCCTCTCCCCGCTGCGCAAGCTCGCTGCGCACCACCAGCGCGCTCAGGCCCAGGAGCGGCAGCAGCGCCGCCAGGGCACGCGCTCGCCTGCTCATGACTGCGGCCCTCCCGGCGGCGGGTCCAGTGCCGGCGGCGCAGCCGCCAGCTCGCGATCCCACTTGCGCCGCTGCTTCGTCCAGCCCCAGATGAGCAGCAGCGCCAGCAGCCCGCCTACGATCAAGCCCACCCCCGTCTCCAGCAAGCTGCCGAATAGCTCGATGTAGCCCACCAGCAGGCGCAGCCCCATCACCGCAGTTGCCACGTGCAACAGGCGCGGCGCGGCGCTGCGATACGCAGCCAGCGCCACCAGCAACCACAACCCCAGGAAGCCCAGGAACGCGAGCACCGGCCACTCCCCGTGCGGCACCAGCAGCGGCAAGGTGACCGACGCGCAGCAGGCGATCAGCAGCCAGCGCCGCGCCCGGAGCGCGGGCTGCGCATCGCCAGCAGCGCGCCCGTGCTCGTACCAGAGCCAGGCGGTACCCAGCACAGAGCCCAGCGCCCCCAGCCACATCCAGCCGCCCACCATCCGCAGCGTGGAGCCGTAGAAGAAGTTCACCAGCACGGTCGCCACCAGCAGCAGCTGCAGCCAGCCCAGCGCGCGAGCCACGCCCGCGTACGCCGGGCGCTCCCGCTGGAGCCAGGCGGAGCGCCCGAGCGCCAGACACGCGAGCGGAGGCCAGCTGGCGAGCGAGGCCAGCAGCTCGTCGCCCGAGTGGCTGCGCCCGGCGAGCTCCGCACACACGTAGAAGTACGTGGTCTCCAGCCCCAGCAGCCACACGAACGCCACGCCCGCCGAGCGCCCCTGAGCCAGCGCTGGAAAGGTGAGCACGCTCCACGCCAGGAGCGCGAGCTCCGTCTTGCCACCCAGCTGATACACCTGCCCGATCAGCGCGATGGACGCGAGCACGGCCCCGTACAGCACGACCAGCCCCGCCTCGCGCAACCAGCGAGGCCCGAGCTGCTCCCGCCAGACGACGGCATGGGAGAGCGCGGCGATGACGGCCAGATCCAGCGCGATCTTCAGCCGCCCCGGGATGGCCTCCCAGTTCGCAGCGATCACCGAGACGATGCCGATGGCGATGGCGGCGCCAGCGAGCGTGGACACGGCATACAGCAAGACGGGCCGGCTCTGCTCCGACTCATGACGCCGGATGCTGCCCGCTTGCTCCGAAGTGATCAGACCGGCGCTCACCCAGCGCGCCAGCTGCCGTTCGAGTGCCATGCTCGGCTACCTTGCCATAACCCACACCCACCAGCGAAGAAACCTGCCGCAGCGCGCAACCACCCCAGCCGCCAGCTCTGCCCCTCGCTGCCCAACCGCTCGCTCTGCCAGGCGCGCAGCCGCTGTCAGCCCAGACGACATCTGCTAGTAGGCTTCGTGCAACTCGAGGAGAATTACCCAGTGTTTTCCGCCCAACGTAGAGACTTCGGCCGCGACTTCGTTTTTGGCGTGGCCACCGCCGCGTATCAGATCGAAGGAGGGCAAACCGACGGCCGCGGCAGCAGCATCTGGGACACCTTCTCTGCCACTCCCGGCAACACCAAGAACGGCGAGACGGGCCACGACGCTTGCGACCACTACCGGCGCTGGCCACAGGATCTCGATCTGATCAAGGACGGCGGCTTTGACGCCTATCGCTTCTCGTTTTCATGGCCCCGCTCGTTGCCGCAGGGTCAGGGTGCCCCCAACCAAAAAGGCCTCGATTTCTACGAGCGGCTGCTGGACGGCATGCTGGAGCGCGGCATCCGCCCCTTCGCCACGCTGTATCACTGGGATCTACCCTCCGCGCTGCAGGACCGCGGCGGCTGGATGAACCGCGACGTTGCCAGCTGGTTCGCGGAGTATGCCACCTTGATCGCGCGCCGCTTTGGCGATCGACTGGCCAGCATCGCCACCCTGAACGAGCCCTGGTGCACCGCATACGTCGGGCACTTCATGGGCCGCCATGCACCCGGCTATCGCGACGTGCGCGCCATGACCCGCGCGATGCACCACGTGCTCTTTGCGCACGGCACCGCGATCGACGCGCTGCGCGCGGAGGGCGCGAAGAACCTCGGCATCGTGACCGTGCTCAAGCACTCCCAGCCCTTCTCCAGCAGCGCCGAGGACGCCGCCGCCAATGACGTGGAGGACGCGATGTTCAACCGCTGGTACATGGACGGTTTGTTCAAGAGCAGTTATCCCGAAGTGCTGGTGAAGCTGCTCGAGCCTCACCTGCCCGAACGCTGGCAAGACGATCTGCCCGTCGTGGCCCGCCCGCTCGACTGGATCGGCATCAACTACTACACCCGCCAGACCATACAGTTTGACCTCAGCGTGCCACTCTGGCGCTCCAAGAAGGTGCCCGGCCCGCTGCCGAAGAATGACCTCGGCTGGGAGATCTACCCCGAAGGGCTGACCCACGTGCTCCAGCGCGTCACCCGCGAGTACACCAAGCTCCCCATTTACGTCACCGAGAACGGCATCACCGAAACCGACGACACCCGGCGTGTCGACTTCTACGACCGCCACCTCCAGGCGCTGCTCGCCGCCCAGCGCGCCGGCAGCGACGTACGGGGCTACTTCGCCTGGTCACTGCTCGACAATTACGAGTGGGCTGAAGGCTACACCCCACGCTTCGGCATCGTCCACACGGACTACGCCACCCAGACTCGCACCCCAAAGGGCAGCTATCTGGCATTCCAGCGCATGCTGGCGCGAGCTGCGGACGTGTGAGGCCGCGTCACCGGGCCGCGTCACCGGGCCGCGTCTACGCGCGGCGCCGCACGCAACGCTACCCGGCGCGCGACCAGGCATCGCTGACGACGGGGCCGCACGTCGGAGTGAAGAGCTGACGTGAAGCGGACCCTCCTAAAGTTGGACTTTGCGCAGCGGTTACGAGCCCCCTCCTCTGAACGATGACGTGAGAAACGCCGGCCTTCGCCGCCAGCTCCAGTACTGACGAGCCGTTCTTTCATGCCACGGAACTTGATGCGTGACAAGTGTTCAGTACCAGGCTAGGTTAGTTTGCATGGGGGATTTGGCGCAGATAGATGCCGAGCTGAGCAGGGTCGCGCATCAGGAGTCGGCTTTGCGCCTACGTCTCGGGCAGGCGCTGGAGGTGCTGGGGCGCACCGAGGGGTTTCGCGCGCTGGGGTTTTCGTCGCTATCGGGGTACGCGCTGGAGCGGGCGGAGCGCGGTGGGCGCTGGGTAGAGGTGTCGCGTGCTCTGACCCGGCGGCTCGAGCCGTTGCCGCTGTTGCGAGCCGCGCTGGAAAGCGGCGTCATCTCGTGGAGCATGGCGCAGTTGTTGGTGCGGGTGGCGCAGCCGGGGGACGAAGCGGAGTGGCTGGCGCTGGCGCGCGGGCACACGCTGCGCTGGATGCGTTGTTATCTGGAGCAGCGCGGGATGGTGCGGTCGGGGGAAGCGGACAACGAAAATGAAGCGAAGGCAGAAGCGGCGGCGATTGAAGCAGAAATGGAGGAAGAGCGCTGCAGACTGTCGATCACCGTGAACCGTGAGGATGCCTGGCTGTTCGAGGCCACGTGCTCGCTACTCGCGGCGCTGGAAACAAAGGATGCCGGCGAGCAGATCGAGGCTTTGCTGGCGGAGGCGCAAGAAACCTTGTTGGCCGCTCTGCCTTCTGGAGCGCTGCGAGTAGAAGAGCTGCCACCCAATAGCCCGGCGTACGAGCGGTGGCGGGAGCAGCTGCGTCAATGGCGAGCGGAAGCGGAGCGGCGTTGCGAGCAAAGACTTGCCGATGCTCAGCAGAGCACAGGCCCTGCTGCCGAGGTCGTGGAGCGAGCGCCGCTCGACGAGCTCTCCACGCGAGAGCTAGACACGGTCGTGCGCGAGGTGGCGGAGGCTCTGGCCCAACGCGAGCTGAAGCTCGCGCGGCTGCTGCTGGCCCTGCATCGTGCAGGTGGCTGGCGCCGGCTAGGCTATGCCACTGAGAGGCAATACGCGCGCGAGCGGCTGGGCATGTCGCGTTCTTCGTTGCTGGCACGGCGAGCGCTGGGGCTGAGCTTGGAGAGCTTGCCGGCGGTGGCGTCCGCCTTGCACGCGGGCAGGCTGGGTATGGAGGCCGCGCTGCTGGTGGCCCGCATTGCCTGCCCCGGCACCGAGGCGGCGTGGCTCGAGCGCGCGCAGCAGCGTACGATCAAGCATCTCCGGCAAGAGGTGGCAGCCGCGCAAATGGCGGTGCGGATGTCGGGGCAGCGAGACTGCCCCCCTCCTCTGCCAGCGGAGCTGGATGCAGTGCAAGAGCTCGAGCGCGTGGTGCGAAGCGGGGGTACCGGCAGCAAGCGAGCGTTGCACGTGACGGAGGGCTCGGGAGCTTGGCCGGCGATGCTGAAGAGCCTGCAGAGCTGGATTCGAAATGGCGTCCAGCTTTCTGCGGGTACATCGGCAGTAGCGCAAGCTGGCCGGGTGTCGCTGCGCCTGCTGGTCTCGCGCGAGGTGCGGGCGTGGTGGCGCGCTCTGGAAGCGCAGTGCACCCGCTGGCTACCGCGCGGGGTGAGCTGGCTGCGCTTTGCGTGCCTGTGCGTCTGGGAGTCGTGGCGGCACCTGCTGGGTGTGCCGGTGGCTTACGGTCGCATCTACCTGCGGGATCGGTATCAGTGCTCGAGCCCGGTGTGCTGTCGCGAAGATGTGACCCCTCATCATCTCACGTTTCGCTCTGCGGGCGGCGGTGAAGAGGACGAGAACCTGCTCTCACTCTGCACCTGGTGTCACTTGTTTGGTGTGCATGGCGGCACGATCCGCGCACAGGGCCGGGCATCCAGCATCGAGTGGGAGCTGGGCGCGCCTGAGCCCTGCGTGCGGGTCCGCGGGAGAGAGCGGCTTCGCGAGATGGCGAAGGCCGCTTAGCCTTCGAGGTCGTATGGCAGCGGTCCAAACTTGCCGCGCTGCACGTCCAGCATCGCCTGGCGGATCTCGCTGGTGGAGTTCATGACGAATGGCCCGTATTGCACGATGGGCTCGTCGATGGGCTCGCCCGCGAGGACGATCAGATGTGCGTCGGTGCTGGCGGTGAGCTCGATGGCGCTGCCATCGTTGGCAAAGAGCAAGAGCTCACCGGTGCTGGCGAGGGTGGAGCCGCTCTGCACGCTGCCGTTCGCTACTACGACGAGAGCGTTGTAGCTGGTCGGCAGGGGCACGCTCAGGGGTTCGCCAGCACGGATGTGGACGTCGAGCATGGTGATGGGCGTGAAGGTGCGGGCGGGGCCGCTCGTCGCCTGAAAGTCGCCGGCGATGACGCGGACGGTGCCGCCCGAGGGCAAGGGCACCGTCGGGATCTGGGCAGCGAGCAGCGGCTGGTATGCGGGCGGGGCGATCTTGTCCTTGCGCGGAAGGTTGACCCAGAGCTGCATCATGTGCAGGGGTCCGCCGCGGCGAGTGAACTCGGTCTCGTGGTACTCTTCGTGGAAGATCCCGGACGCGGCGGTCATCCACTGTACGTCACCGGGGCCAATGACCCCAGCGTGGCCGGCGTTGTCGCGATGAGCAACGGCGCCTTCCCAGGCGAGGGTCACGGTCTCGAAGCCGCGGTGGGGGTGCCAGCCAACGCCACGCTTGCCCTCGGGCAGCGGCGAGAAGTCGCGCGCAGGGCCGTAGTCCATGAGCAGAAACGGGCTCACCCGCTCGGCAGGCAGCTCCTGGTTGGGAAAGTAGCTGGAGACGTAGAAGCCGTTGCCCACCCAGTGGAAGCTGTTGCTGGAGTGGAGCGCCTCGACGGTTCGTGGCTTGGAGTTCATGCCTCTCAAGCTAAGCAGCGTGAGAGGGGTGCGAAACTGCGGCTCAGCTGATGTGTCCCATCACACGGTGTGATGGCTATCGTTTCGGCACAGCTCGCCAAGCCGGCTCTGTGCCCACCGGGCAACGGGGCCGAGGCTGGCGTCGGGGCGGCTCACCAGGACCAGAGAGCGGCGCAACGGCTGGTTGCCCCATGCCTGTAGCTGCAGCTCGACGAGGCGCCCGGCACTCAGGTCGGCGCGCACGAGGTGCCGCGGTAGATGGCCCCAACCAAGGCCGCCAGCGATCAAGGCGAGCTTGGTTGCAAGGTCAACGACTCGCCAGCGGCGCATGGAGAAGATCCCTCGCTCTTCGCCGTCGGCTTCACCCCCGGAGCGGTGCTCGCCCAGCACGATCTGGACGGCATCTGTCAGCTGAGCGGTGGCAAGCGGCCGCTGCTCGCGCGCCAGGGGGTGGTCGGGAGCCGCCACGGGCACCAGCTCGACGTGTGCGATGGCGCGGCGCTCGAGCTCGCCGAGATTGGCATCCTCTATGGCGATGCCCCATGACGATTTGCGCTCGCGCACGTGGGAAGTGACGGCGGACAGCACGTCGCTGAAGAGCACGAGCTCGACGCTGGGATGCAGGGCTCGAAACTCTCGCGCGAAGAACACGAGGGCATCGCTGGGGAACGAGACATCGACGATGAGACGCAGCTCGGTCTCGGTGCCTTGCTTCAAGCCGCTGACCAGCTCGTCGAGGGCGGAGATGTCGGTCTCGATGCGGGCGGCGGACTGGGCCACGGCCTGGCCCGCCGGGGTGAGTCGGGGTACGCGGCCGCTGCGGTCGAACAGGAGCAGGCCGAGCTGAGACTCGAGGCGATCGATGGTCTGGCTGACGGCCGCCTGCACCCGGCCGAGCTTGCGCGCAGCGGCGGAAAAGCTGCCGGAATCGACGACGGCGCGCAGGGTGCGCAGCTGCTCGATGGTGACACCCTCCAGCATGGTCCGGCTCGCGAGGACGGGAGGATAGCTCGTGGGGCGGCGGACGGCGACGACCGCGCGTCTGGCCGGCCACAGAGCCTCTTGCGGGGGCCGGGGGTGCCCGTTAGAGAAGGCCAACGCCAACCCCGCGCCACTTCGAGGCCTCAAAATGACCGACAATTTCCAGTATCAGCCGCTGTTGCCCCTGGGCAAAGACGAGACCCCTTATCGGTTGCTCAGCAAAGAGCACGTGCAAGTGCAGACGGCGCTGGGGCACGATTTTCTGCGGGTGGAGCCGGAGGCGTTGCGGCTGCTGACTCGCGAAGCGATGCGTGACATCGCGCACCTGCTGCGCCCGGGCCATCTGGCGCAGCTGAAGCGCATCCTGGAGGATCCGGACGCGTCGGACAACGATCGCTTCGTGGCGCTGGATCTGCTGAAGAACGCGAACATCGCGGCGGGCGGGGTACTGCCGATGTGTCAGGACACGGGCACCGCGATCGTGATGGGCAAGCGCGGCCAATACGTGCTGACGGACGGCCACGACGAGGAGGCCATCTCGCGCGGGGTGTACGACACGTACCTGACGAGCAACCTGCGCTACTCGCAGCTGGCACCGCTGGACATGTACCGGGAGGTGAACACGAAGACGAACCTACCGGCACAGATCGAGCTGTTTGCGTACGACGGCGAGGAGTATCACTTCTTGTTCATGGCCAAGGGCGGGGGCTCGGCCAACAAGAGCTATCTGTATCAGGAGACCAAGGCGCTGCTGAACCCGGACAGCTTGATGAGCTTTCTGGACACCAAGCTGCGCTCGCTGGGTACGGCGGCTTGCCCACCGTATCACCTGGCGGTGGTGGTGGGGGGCACGTCGGCGGAGTATGCGCTGAAGACGGCAAAGCTCGCCTCGGCGCGCTACCTGGACACCTTGCCCACGTCGGGCAGCGCGGGCGGTCATGGCTTCCGCGATCTGGAGCTGGAGCAGAAGGTGTTCGAGCTGTCGCAGAAGACGAGCATCGGTGCGCAGTTTGGTGGCAAGTACTTCTGCCACGATGTGCGGGTCGTGCGGTTGCCGCGCCACGGCGCGTCGTGTCCGGTGGCGATCGCGGTGTCGTGCTCTGCGGACCGGCAGGCGCTGGGCAAGATCACCCGGGACGGCATCTTCCTGGAGCAGCTGGAGAGAGATCCGGCGCGCTACCTGCCGGAGGCCACTGCCGGGCAGCTATCGGAGCACGTGGTGAGCATCGATCTGAACCGGCCGATGGCGGAGATCCGGGCGGAGCTCTCGCGCTACCCGGTGAAGACGCGGCTCTCGCTGCATGGTCCGTTGATCGTGGCGCGCGACATCGCCCACGCGAAGATCCAGGAGCGATTGGACAGCGGTCAGGGCATGCCGGACTACATGAAGAACCACGCGGTGTATTACGCGGGCCCGGCGAAGACGCCGAAGGGCTTCGCGTCGGGCTCCTTCGGGCCGACCACCGCGGGGCGCATGGATAGCTACGTGGACGCCTTCCAGGCGCAGGGCGGCAGCATGGTGATGCTGGCCAAGGGCAACCGCTCGAAGGCGGTGACGGATGCGTGCAAGGCGCACGGCGGCTTCTATCTGGGGTCCATCGGTGGCCCGGCAGCTCGGCTGGCGCAGGACTGCATCAAGCACGTCGAGGTGCTGGAGTATCCGGAGCTGGGCATGGAGGCGGTGTGGAAGATCGATGTGGTCGATTTCCCGGCGTTCATCGTCATCGACGACAAGGGCAATGACTTCTTTGCAGAGGTGATGAAGTCGCCGAAGACGGGCAAGGGCCTGCCCGTGGCCTCCTGAGCGCAAAAA
>JAICQL010000253.1 GCA_025937895.1 Polyangiaceae bacterium
AAGGGCCCGTCTTTGCTCGCACCTAGCCGGCGCAGCCGGCCACGCACGAGGACACACCACATGCCGTGCACGCTAGCAGAGCCAGGAAATAGGCCAGCGAGCATTCCTGCTCACTGGCCCTTGCCTTCCGCTGGGAGTGTGCCTCTCCAGCTCTATCAGCTCAGCTCTGTTAGCTCAGCTCTATCAGCTCAGCTCTGTCAGCTCAGCTCTGTTAGCTCAGCTCTGTTAGCTCAGTTCTATCAGCTCAGCGTGAGCTGCAGCTTTATCAGCCAGCTCGCCGAGCCGTCAGAGCGACAGCATCCATCCCGCGCCGCGCGGAGGCTGGCTCCTTCGCCACGACCACGTCGGCGGCCTCCAGCATCACCGAGGAGAACAGCTGGTACGCGGCGCTCCAGGCGTCTTTCACGCGCTGGGTGAAATCCTCTGCCAGGCTCTGCTCCAGGGTCCAGAGCAGCGCGTTACCCATCGTCTCGTAGTAACCGGGGCGCAGGCCGTGCCGCAGGTGGTAGCGCCCGAGCTCATGCAAGCACGGCGTCATCTTGCCGGGCTCATCCAGGGCGGCGACGGCTTCACCGAGCGTCTGCATGAGCTGTGCGCCGGGCTCCGAGAGATCCGAGGGGAAGTGATCCTCGAGCAGCGGGTTCAGCTCGAACAGCCGATCGTAAAACAGCTCCGCCACGTGCGGCGCCAGCGGTACGACCTTTGCCCAGCTCGTTTGAACGAGCCAACGCTGCTCTGCTGTGACCTGCTCTCGATCAGTCATCGTCCCCCCTTTCGTATCGTGTGTATGGTTCGACGCGGCAACCATTCGGTTTCAAGATGTCGTCATAAACGCTTTCTGAGATTGATGCGATAGTTCTCGAAACCCAGCGAGCGGTTGAGTGCGAGCATCGGCGCATTCTGCGACAGCACGTTACTGTTCAAGAAGTGCGCTCCGATGGATCGCGCCCACGCTTCACCCATCGCTTTGAGCCGGCGCGCAACCCCCTGCTGGCGATGGCTCGGCGCTACCCACAGACCTGACACCTGAGCGCCAATGAACGGCCCTTCTTCGAAGCGGCGCAAGACATGCACGGCGACGATCGTGCCCCGATCGAGCGCGAGGCCCGCGAAGGTGTTGCTCGGGTTCTCTTCACGCCTGGCCTTGATCACGGCGCGATCGATGAGCTCGGGCGTCTTCTCGAAATGATACGGATCGAGGTCTGCGCCGATCGCATGAAGCAGTGTAAGGAAGCTGCGCACCTCCGCGACATCCTTGTAGTCGAGCAGACGGAACACGAGCCGTGCTGCGGCCGGCGCGAGACGCGGCTGCTCGAGCAATGCGGGCGGAGCAGCCAGCGCAGCAGGGGCGGAGGCGCAGTCTGCGAGAACGGCGGGCTTTGCCTGGGGGAATCGAGCTGGATCCGGCCCGCCTTCGGCCTTGACCGCCAGCTCGTTCCTCGGGTAGTGGTGACGCTTCAAAGCCATAGATAGCGCTGCAAGATCAGGGAAGTCCGGTGCAATACCGGCACGGTTCCCGCCACTGTAACTGGGAAGCCAGCTCCAAACATCCACTCGTCACCACTCTCCGCCATCTCGAGGAGGGGTACCTCATCTCGAGTACCTGCCCACTCGCGGGGCACTGGAGCGACTGACGGGGAAGGCTGGGGCCGGCGCTCAGGTCGCCTGCAAGTAGCAGCTCGCGAGACCATGCAACCTCGAGAGATGCTGCCGGTGGACGCCTGGAGACCCGGGAGTCAGGAAACCTACTCGCAGCGCTCCGTCGATTCATCTCCGCGGGTGCACGGGGAAGGTCGCTTGCAGCACCTCGATCCGCCGGTAGCCCCGGCGTGCTCCTGGCGCTCGGCGTCGTCTTGCACTCGCCAGCACTAGAGGAGCATAGCCTATGTCGGTTCAATCCAGGGTCGGGGACGGAGTCATCGGGCAGCGCGCGTGCTGGGGGCGGCTGGCCGCGCTGGCGCTCGGCGCCGGTGCCATCGGCGCAACCGGGTGCAGCTCGGACGACAGCTCGCGTCTGCTCACCGATGTCGAGGTCACGGACGAGCAGCTGGCTAGCCGCGCCTACGTGATCTCCGAGCTCTCCAACGAGCTGTTCGTCGTCGATCTCTCGACCATGAGCGAGGTTGGCAAGGTGGATACCGGCATCGGGCAGGAGCTCAACTCCAACCACATGTCGATGCTGTCGAAGGATGGCAGCAAGCTCTACGTCTCCGCCACGGATCAGAACGCCATCGTGGTGGTGGACACGCGCTCGCTCGAGGTGGTCCGCCGGATCGAGCTCGGTGCTCGCCCGACCCACACCGAGGCGTGCTTCAACTGCGCCCCCTTCGGCCGCGACGAGCTGTGGGTGGTGAACGAAGACGGCGGCGGCCCCGCCATGGAGGCGCAGGACGAGGACTCGTCCGGACAGGGCTCCGTCTCCATCATCGACATGGCCAGTGACGAGGTGGTGCGCACCATCGCCGACGACTCGTTCAACGTGCCGCACTTCGCGCGCTTCAGCGCGGGCAAGGCGTTCATCCCCAGCATCGCCGGCAACCAGATCAGCGTGATCGATCTGGCCACCTATCGCGTCTCCGACGTGCTGCTGCTGGAGGGCGAGGCGGAGCCGGGGCCCTGTGCGGGTGATCCCTGCGGCTTCGCCGACGCGCAGATCGACGCGAACGGTCTCCTGGTGGCCGCGCACATCGAGACGGGGCACGTGGTCAGCTTCGACACGCAGACCGCTCAGCGCCGCCCGGACCTGCTCACGGGCAGCCGCCCCTGGTCTGTCTACGTGGATCTTGCGAGCGATCAGTTCGACACGCACCTCATGCCCAACTGGGGTGACGAGACCGTCTCACTGCTGGATCGGCGCGAGCCGCGGGAGCTGGCGCGCAGCCTGGAGGGCGATCAGATCTCGTACGGGGTGAACTTCAGCCCGCTCGCCCCCGGGCAGGCGTTCGTGCTCAACAGCGTGAAGGAGCGCGTGGCCGTGATCGACCGCATGAGCGGCGAGCTGATCGAGGCGCTCGACGTGGGCGGCACCACCGAGACGGCCTCCACCACTCAGGACGGCCGCCACCTGCTGCTGCCGCTCTCCAGCACCAACCAGTTTGCGGTGCTGGACATGACCACCCGCAAAGAGGTGGCGCGCTTCGACGACGTGGGCGAGTACCCCTGGTCGGTGACGACCATGGGCGGCCAGAACTACTGCCACTGAATCATAGCCATTGAGGCCAACCGATGTCCGTCGATCCCAGCACCGATCCTGAGGGGTACAAGCGCCAGGTCGAGAAGATCCGCGCCAGCTACGAGGAGCGCAAGGCCGCCGCCAGCGCAGAGAAGGGCCTGATTGCCGTGTTCACCGGCACGGGCAAGGGCAAGAGCACGGCGGCCTTCGGCATGGCGCTGCGTGCCGTGCAGCACGGCATGAAGGTGGGGGTGGTGCAATACGTGAAGGGCGCCATCGCCACCGCGGAGCCGGACGCCTTTGCTCGCTTCGGCGACCGGGTGGAGTGGCACCGCATGGGTGAGGGCTTCCACTGGATCACGCAAGATGCAGAGCTGGACCGGCGGGCTGCGGCCCAGGCCTGGGAGGTGTCGCTGCAGCTGCTCGGGCGGCCAGACGTGGGGCTCGTGGTGCTGGACGAGCTGATCGTCGCGCTGCGCCTGCGCCAGCTGGACGAGGCGATGGTACTGCAGGCGCTGCAGAATAAGCGCCCGGACCAGCACGTGGTGTTGACCGGGCGCGGCGCCAGCAAGGAGCTGATCGAGCTGGCCGATCTGGTGACGGAAATGAAGATGGTGAAGCACCACTATCGGGCCGGTATCAAGGCCCAGCCCGGGATTGAGTTCTGAGCACGCGCACGCCCGCCGAGATCCTCGCCTGCGAGACCTGCGGTGGCGTTGCGCAGCGTGATGCGGCCGGCCGCACGCGCGGAGAGAACCTGCTGTTGCAGCTCCGCACGGCGCTGGCCGGCGCCGCGGAGCTGCCGGTCAGCGTGTCGAGCGTGCGCTGCCTCTGGGCGTGCAAGCGCAGCTGCGCGGTGGCCGTGCGCTCGCCCAGCCGGGTGGGCTACGTGCTCGCCGATCTGGAGCCGACGGAGCTGACGGCACAGGCGCTCCTGGAGTACGCCACTCGCTATGCCCAGAGCGAAGACGGCGCCGTGCCCTACCGAGAGTGGCCTGCGCCGTTGAAGGGCCATTTCGTGTGTCGCTTCCCCAGCCCGCTGCTCGCAGCACCCGCCGCCGTCACGGCAGCGCTGCCGGCGAGCGAGCCCTCCCCCGCGGCTCCTCAACCGCACCACCCTGACGAGCCCGCGTGCTCGAAGAACGAACAATTGCCATGAACAAGCTTCCCACCACCATCGTCACCGGCTTCCTCGGCAGCGGAAAGACCACGCTGCTGCGCCACCTGTTGACCCAGGCCAACGGCCGGCGGCTGGCCGTGATCGTCAACGAGTTCGGCGAGGTCGGGGTGGACGGCGAGCTGCTGCGGCAGTGCGGCGTCGGCTGCGAGGAGAGCAGCAGCGGCGAAGCAGCGGCCACACCGCTGTACGAGCTGGCCAACGGTTGTCTGTGCTGCACCGTGCAGGAGGAGTTCGTGCCGGTGCTGCAGACCCTGGTGGAGCGGCGCGAGCGCATCGATCACATCCTGATCGAGACCAGTGGGCTTGCCCTGCCCAAGCCGCTGGTGCAGGCCTTTCAGTGGCCGGAGATCCGCGCCAACTGCACCGTGGATGCGGTGGTGGCGCTGGTGGATGGCCCGGCGGTGCTGAGCGGGCAGTTCGCCGACGATCCGGCGGCGGTGGAGCAGCAGCGCCGCGAGGATCCCAGCCTCGATCACGATCGCCCGCTGCAGGAGCTGTTCGAGGACCAGCTGGCGGCGGCGGACCTGGTGATCGTGAGCAAGGTGGATGAGCTGCCGCCCGGCGGCTTCGAGCAGGTGCGCCAGCAGCTCGCTCGCCTGACCCCACCTGCCGTGAAGATCATCATGGCGCAGCGGGGTGAGCTGCCGTTCGACGTGGTGCTGGGCCTCGAGCGCGCGTCGGAGGACACGATCGATCAGCGCCACACCCACCACGACGAGGATCACGAGCAGGGCAAGGAGCACAGCCACGAGCTGTTCGACACCATCGTGGTGCGCCCCCCGGCGCTGGAGCGCGCGGCGCTCCTGCGCGGGCTGGAGGCAGTGGTGCGCGAGCACGAGGTGTACCGCGCCAAGGGCTTTGCGGCGATCGAGGGCAAGCCGATGCGGCTGGTGGTACAGGGCGTGGGCCGGCGCTTCGACAGCTACTTCGATCGCCCCTGGAGCGAAGGCGAGCGGCGAGCCACGGAGCTGGTGTTCATCGGCTCGCACCTGGATCGCGAGCAGCTGACCCGCACCCTGCTCGGCGCCGCCGGAGCCTGAGCCTTGCACGTCCTCGCCACCCGCCCGGGCGGCTACGCCGCTGGCGACGGCGTCGTCGATCTGGGGCAGACGCCGGGCGAGCTCGTGATCCTGTCAGCGGCGGATACCGACCTGCTGCTGCTGGCGGGAGCCTGTGAGGCACTGCCGGAGGACTTCCCCGCGCTGCGCCTGGCCAGCTTGCTCTCGCTGCGCTCCAACGCGTCCATCGACCTGTACTTCGACTCGGTGCTGCAGCACGCGCGCGTGGTGCTGGTGGCGCTGATGGGTGGGGTCAGCTACTGGCCGTACGGGGTGGAGCGCCTGGTGGAGCGCGCTCGGGACGAGGGCCTGCAGCTGATGCTGGTGGCGGGCGACGACACGCCCGATCTGGAGCTGGAGCGGCTGAGCACGGCGAGCCCGGACGACTGCCGCAGGGTCTGGCGCTACCTGCGGGAAGGTGGACCGGAGAACGCGAGCGCCTTGCTGGCGTTTCTGGGTGCGCGCTTCTTCGCGCGTGGCCTGGCCCCCGGCGCGGCGCGGGAGCTGCCGAGGGTGGTGCTGTATCAGCCCGGGCAGGGCGCGGTGGAGCTGAGTCAGTGGCAGCAGCGCTGGCGGCCAGGCGCGCCGGTCGCGGCGCTGCTGTTCTACCGGGCGCACCTGCAGGCCGGCAACCTGGCGGCGTTCGACGCACTGATCGCGCAGCTCGGCGAGCACGGCCTGAATCCGCTGCCCATCGCCATCGCCTCGCTGAAGGAGCCGGAGTGCCGCGCGGCGGTGGAGGCGTTGCTGGCGCTATCCGGCGCGGAGCTGGTGCTGAACACCACCGGCTTCGCCGTCTCGAACCCGGGCTCCGCCAGCGGTAGCCTGTTCGGCGCAGAGCTGCCGGTGCTGCAGGTCATCGTCAGCGGCGGCAACCGCGAGGACTGGCAGGCGGGGCTCAGCGGCCTGGCTCCGCGCGATCTGGCGATGAGCGTGGTCTTGCCGGAGCTCGACGGCCGCATCATCACGCGCGCGGTGAGCTTCAAGGGCGTGGCGCGCCGCTCCGAGCGCACGCAAGCGCTGGTGAGCGAATACCAGCTGGAGCCCGAGCGCGCGCGCTTCGTCAGCGAGCTGGCAGCGCGCTGGCTCAGCTTGCGCCGTACCCCGGCGTCCGAGCGGCGCGTGGCGCTGGTGCTCGCCAACTACCCGGCGCGCGACGGCAGGCTGGGCAACGGCGTGGGCCTCGACACACCTGCCTCGGCGCTGGAGATCCTGCGCGCGCTGGCCCGCGCCGGCTATGCCGTGGCCGAGCTGCCCGAGAGCCCGGCGGAGCTGATGGCGCGGCTGCTCGCGCAGGTGACGAACGAGCCGCACACCCTCTCTGCGCGGCCGGCGCTGCAGAGCCTCTCGCTCGACGAGTACCGCAGCTTCCTCGCCAGCTTGCCGGCAGAGCTCGTGGCCGCCGTCGAGCAGCGCTGGGGCCCGGTGGAGAATGATCCGCGCCATCGGCTGGGGCGGCTGGTGGTGTCGGGCCTGCAGCTCGGCTCGATCTTCGTCGGCATCCAGCCCGCGCGTGGCCACGAGCTCGACGTGGCCAGCACGTACCACGATCCGGAGCTGGTGCCGCCCCACGGTTACCTGGCGTTCTACGCCTGGCTGCGCGAGCGCTACCGTTGCCACGCGCTGGTGCACGTGGGCAAACATGGCAACCTGGAGTGGCTGCCGGGCAAGAGCGTGGCGCTGGGCCCGAGCTGCTGGCCTGACGCGGTGCTGGGCCCCCTGCCCCACCTGTATCCGTTCATCGTCAACGATCCGGGAGAAGGCACTCAGGCCAAGCGGCGCGCGCAGGCAGTGATCATCGATCACCTGGTGCCGCCGCTGACCCGCGCCGAGAGCTACGGCGTGCTGCGCGATCTGGAGAAGCTGGTGGACGAATACTACCAGGCGCTCACCCTGGACGCGCCGCGCGCGCAGCTGCTGCGGCAGGAGATCCTGAGCCTGGCACGCCAGAGCTCGCTGCTCCGGGAGCTCGGGCTGGCAGAGCCCGCCAGCCCCGCCCAGCTGGAGGACGAGCTGCTCGTGAAGGTGGACGCCTACCTGTGCGAGCTCAAGGAGTCGCAGATCCGCGACGGCCTGCACGTGTTCGGGCGCTCGCCGCAGGGAGCGCAGCGCACGGATACCTTGCTTGCGCTCAGCCGCTTGCCGGCGCGGCGTGGTGAGGGCCGTGATCAGAGCCTGATCGTGGCGCTGGCACGCGCACTGCTGGGCGAGGCGAGCGGCTTCGACCCGCTGGATACCGACTTTGCGGCGCCGTGGATGGGCGCGCGCCCGGAGCTGCTGGCACGCCTCAGCACGGACCCCTGGCGCACGGCAGGCGACACGCGCGAGCGGCTGGAGCTGCTGGCGCGCGCCGTGCTGGCGGGAGAGCTGCCGGCGCCCGAGCCCTGCCGCGCAGTGGTCGAGCGCATCGAGACGGAGGTGGCCGGCGCGCTCGATCGCTGCGGCGAGCGCGAGCTCGCGGGCTTGCTGCAGGGCCTCGACGGCCGCTTCGTCGAGCCGGGGCCGAGCGGAGCGCCCAGCCGCGGCCGCCTGGACGTGTTGCCCACCGGGCGCAACTTCTACGGGCTGGACGTGCGCGGTGTGCCCACGCCCGCGGCGACACGCCTGGCCAGGCGCGCGGCGGAGCGCCTGGTGCAGCGCTACGTGCAGGACCACGGCGAATATCCCCGCTGCCTGGCGCTCTCGGTGTGGGGCACGGCCACCCTGCGCACGGGCGGCGATGACATCGCGCAGGCGCTGGCGCTGCTGGGGGTACGCCCGCTGTGGGCCGATGGCAGTGGCCGCGTCATCGACACGGAGATCCTGCCGCTCTCGGTGCTGCGCCGGCCGCGGGTAGACGTGGTGCTGCGCATCTCCGGCTTCTTTCGCGACGCCTTTCCGGAGCTGATCCGCCTGTTCGACGCCGCGGTGTGTGCGGTGGCCGAGCTGGACGAGAGCGACGAGCAAAACCCGCTGCGCGCGCGCGTGCGCACCGACGAGGCGGCGCTGCGGCAGCGCGGAGCGGGGCCGGCCGATGCCGCGCGCCGCGCGCGATTTCGCATCTTCGGCTCGCGGCCGGGCGCATACGGCGCGGGGCTGCAAGCGCTGATCGATGGCGGCAGCTGGCGCGAGCGCAGCGACCTGAGCGCGGCTTATCTGAACGCCAGCCAGTATGCCTACGGCGCCAGCGCGGCGGGCGTGCCCGCGCGCGACAGCCTGGAGACCCGGCTCAGCAGCGTGGAGCTGGTGCTGCAGAACCAGGACAACCACGAGCATGATCTGCTCGACTCGAGCGACTACTACGAGTTTCAGGGTGGCCTGAGCGGCGCCGTGGAGCTGCTGCGCGGGCGCCCGCCCGCGCTGTATCACGGCGATCATCACAACCCCGAGGCGCCGCGGGTGCGCTCGCTGGCGGAGCAGGTGGCGCGCGTGCTGCGCAGCCGCGTCGTCAATCCGAAGTGGATCGCGGCAGCGCGCCGCCACGGCTACAAGGGCGCCGCCGAGATGGCGGCCACCGTCGAGCACCTGTTCGGCTACGGTGCCCTCACCGGCGTGGTCGCCGACTATCAGTATGCGCTGGTCAGCGACGCGTACCTGCTGGAGCCCGGCAATCGCGAGTTCCTGAGCGAGCACAACCCGGCGGCGCTGCGCGAGATGACCGAGCGCCTGCTGGAGGCCATGCAGCGCGGGCTGTGGCGCGAGCCGGGCGCGTATCGCGAGGCGCTGGAGACGCTGCTGCTCGACAGCGAGGAAGGTGTGGCATGAGCGCGCTGTTTCCGTGGTCCGCGGTGCTCGGACAGGAGCGCCTGAAGCTGGCACTGCTCTTGTGCGCCATCGATCCGGCGATCGGCGGCGTGCTGGTGCGCGGCCCGCGCGGCGTGGCCAAGACCACCCTGGCCCGCGCCTTCGCCGAGCTCTTGCCGGGCAGCTTCGTGGAGCTGCCGCTGGGCGCCACGGAGGAGCGGGTGACCGGCACCCTGGATCTGGGCAAGGTGCTGCAGCAGGGCGAGGTGCAGTTCTCGCCGGGCCTACTGGCGCGGGCGCACCAAGGCGTGCTGTACGTGGACGAGGTCAACCTGCTGCCGGACGCGCTGGTGGACCTGTTGCTGGACGCGGCCGCCAGCGGCAGCAACGTGGTCGAGCGCGACGGAGTCTCCCACGCGCACCCGGCCCGCTTCGTGCTGATGGGCACGATGAACCCGGACGAGGGCGAGCTGCGCCCCCAGTTCGTCGATCGCTTTGGCCTGTCGGTGACCGCGGACGGCGCGCTGCCGCCGGCAGAGCGCGCCCAGATCGTGCTGCGCCGGCTGGAGTTCGAGCAGTCGCCGCAGCGCTTCGCCGAGCGCTTTGCTGCCGAGCAGCGCGTGCTGCGCGAGCGCTGCGCGCAGGCGCGCGAGCGGGTGGCAGAGCTCGGCTTTGCGGGACCGGGGCTGGCGCGGGTGGCTGAGCTGTGCCACGCGGCGCGGGTCGAGGGGGTGCGAGCCGATCTGGCGATGTTGCGCGCGGCCCGGGCGCATGCGGCCTGGCACCAGCGCAGCACCATCGAGGTGGCGGACGTGGAGGCGGTCGCGGAGCTGGCGCTCGCGCATCGCCGGCGGGTACCGGAGCCGCCGGCAGCGCCGCGCGGCTCGGCTGGCTCGGCGAGCTCCGCTGGCTCATCGAGCTCCGCTGCTTCATCGAGCTCCGCTGCTTCATCGCGCTCCGCTGGCTCCGGCGCTGCCCCCGCGGGCGGCAGCGCCTCCGGTGAGCGCGGCGTGTTGCCGCCCGTACCCGTGCCCGCGCGCCCCGTCAGCGTGCCGAGCTCGTGGACCAGAGCCGTGGCGCAGCGCGGGTCCGCAGGCAGCCAGCGCCTCGTCGCCAGCGGCGCGCGGCGCCTGCGGCGGCACGGCACGCGCAGCGTGCCCGGCAGCATCGATTGGTTTGGTACCTTGTTGCGCAATCCGCGGCCCTCCGTGCAAGAGCTGCGGCGGCGCCGCCGCAACGTGCCCGCGCAGCGCCTGTGGCTGATCCTGCTGGACTGCTCGGGCTCCATGCTGCGCAGCGGCGCGCTGGCGCTGGCCAAGGGCGTGGCCGCCGCGCTCACCGCCCAGGCTGCCGCTGCAGGAGCGCGAGTGGCGCTGATCTCCTTCGCCGGAGCGACGGCAGACGCGCGGCTCGGAGCTGCGCCGCGCGAGGTGGAGCGGGCGCTCGC
This sequence comes from Polyangiaceae bacterium, assembly GCA_025937895.1. Lineage (GTDB taxonomy): Bacteria > Myxococcota_A > Polyangia > Polyangiales > Polyangiaceae > SZUA-265. Next base: position 10,581 of record JAICQL010000253.1, read on the forward strand.
CGCGCTCGGCGGTGGGGGTGGAACGCCGCTGCGCAGCGCGCTCGAGCAGGCCCTGGCCGTGTGCCGCAGCCCCAGCCATCGCGAGCGCACGCTGGAGAAGCGCGCGCTGCTGCTCACCGACGGGCGCACGCGCGAGAGGGTCGCGGATCTGAGCGCCAGCTGGCGGCAGCTCTCGCTGCGGGTCGTCGACTGCGAGCGCGGCCCGCTGCGCCTGGGGCACGCGCGGCAGCTGGCCGCCGTGCTCGGCGCCGAATACGCCCACGTCGACAGCTTGCTCGACCCGAGCGCCTGACCGCAGCGCGTAGCCGCGTCTGAAATCGGCGACACTGAGCGCCTGCCTCGCCAGGGCTCGAGCGCCCGCCGCGCCGGGCCTCGCGCGGCAGCCGCTGCGAAAAGCGCCGGACCACGCACACGCCAAGCGGGGCGCGACGAGCCGCGACGGCGCGGGCGCCAGCTGAAATCTGCGCCGGGCAGCCTGAAATCTGCGCCGGGCAGCGCGCGCGGCTCGCTGCCTGTGAGCCGCTGGTTATCGCCGCTCGAGGCCGCGCCGTTGGCAACGCCGGGGTCGATCACGAGCGTTGCCTGACCGCCCGGGTCCGCGCGCTCGAGGGGAGAATGAGCACGTGATGAGAAGCATGCAGGACGAGAACGTGAAGCTGACCACGACGTGTTCGTGCAGCGATCCGATCGCGTGTCTACGGCACATGTTCGTGGACATGACGCAGAAGCGACGGGTGGAGGTCGGCGGGC